>PGXR01000067.1 GCA_002839245.1 Spirochaetae bacterium HGW-Spirochaetae-7
GGCGGCCGGCCGGTAAGGCAGGCGCTTCTGGAAACGGTAGCTGTACGCGACCACGCCGACGACGGCCGCCCAGAACGCGAGCGACTCCCAGGTGCTGGTCAATGCGATGAAGCCGATCGCGAAGCTGCGAAGCGCCAGCACGACGAACAGCAGCACGGAAGCCGCCAGCAATATCCAGGGGCCGATGGCGTCGGGCCTCGCTGCCCGCCTGAAAAAAGAGAAGATCTGCGCGGCGGCGGACACGAGAAACAGCGCGAACGCCACGTTCGCCAGGGTCGATTCCAGGCTCATACGCCCTCCTTGAGTTTTTGCGCGAAGGTCCACGCGGTGCCGGTCGCTATCAGCGCCAGCGCTATGAAAACAAGCGGAAAGCCAGGATCGGACACGGCCTCGATTCCGGTAGCCAGCTGGGTCTTAAGGCCGACCATCCGCATAGAGCCTACCATGTCGCCTGGCCCTGCCTTCAGCGGCTGGACATTCATTCCGTCGCCGACCCGTATGACCGCCCGTCCGGTCGAAACCTTGGGCTTGCCCGATCCCATGCCCGCCAACGCGCCGTCTCCCTCGGGAGCCATGAAGAAATATGCGACGTCGTTGATTATGCGTTCCTCGCCCTGTGAAAGCACTACCTCGGTTCCGGCCTCATCCACGAGAGCGAGCCCCGGCACTTCCTCGTAGCTCGCCTGGTAAAACGTCATGCCGGCGTACCGGAGCGGGGAATTGACCCTGACCTCGACCCTGTCCTTGACCGGCTTGCCGTCCTTGAGTATCGAGACCACTGAAACCCAGTCTCGCGGCCTGCCGTCGTCGTAGCGTTCGAACCGGAAATCGTCGAGGTGCAGCACCGCGCCGTCAGGAAGGTTGACGCCGTCTCCCGGAGCGAGGACGACCGAGCCTTGCCTGTGCCCGGAGAACGACCAGATGCTGCCTATCACGAGGAGCATGAGACCCATATGGAGGATGTCCGGGCCATGGTGCCTGCCGGATTTCTTCCGGAACTCGCGTATCGCCCGTTTGATCGTGCAGGCGGACAGGTTGGCAAAGAACAGGAACGAAGGGATCATGAACAGGATCGACCTGAAAAAATGGCCGAACCCCGTCTGCGTGACCAGTTCGGCTACTAGATTCGGATACATGGTCCCGTAGGCTTCGTCGGAAAGTCCCTGCGGAACGAGCGTCGCCACCATGCTGGTAATGGCCAGGTACGCGATCAGGCCAATGGCTAGCCTCATAGAAGTGATCCACGTGATGAATTTTTTCACGCCCTGCCCTCTCGGAGTCACGAATTCCGGCAATCCCGCGCGGCCGGTTCCGAAGAATACTTTACTACGACCGAAACTGTCAATAAAAGTAAACTACTAATATATAGATTTAGTTTTATCTATTTACATCGCCGCCGGTGCTTGCTATGATTCCAGTCGGGGCTAGTCCCCAGGAGCCGTCGGCTTCCATCCACCACGCGCAAGGAGGTTCATCATGAATACGGCAACCTCGGCGCGGGCCATGCTCGTCTTCGCCTTTTTCGGGGCAACGGCGCTCACCGCAAACGCTGCGGGCTCGAGCTGCCTGACCTGCCATACGAACGAGGCGACGATGCAACGGCTCGTCGTCCCGCCAGCAGGCGGATCTGCCGAAGGCGAAGGGTGAGCTGGTCCCCCTCCCCCGGTTCGGGCGGATTATTTCATGGGATTCGTGGTCTCCAGGGATGTACTGGAAAGCGATCCTCATTTTCATCTCAATTGCGTTGATTGCCACAAGGGCGATCCGTCGAAACCTGCGCAAGCCGACGCGCACAAGGGCCTGGTAACGCGTCCCTCCGACGATCCGGTCGCGACCTGCGGCCAATGTCATGAGGAAACGGCCAAGACCTATACGCTGTCGCTGCACTATACGGCATCGGGCATGCAGCATGGCGTATCGGGACGTTTCGACGCCGCAGGCAAGAAACTGTTCGATACCAAGGTCTTTGAACGATCATGCCGCAGTTGCCACGCTTCGTGCGGAGACTGCCACGTGCAGAGCCCGATAGTGTCCGGCGTAAACTCCGGTTTCCTCGACGGGCACCGGTTCGTCAGGAAGGACGAGACCAAGACCTGCGCTCTGTGCCACGGAGGCCGCGTCTGGCCGGAATTCACCGGCGACTACGGCGGAACTCCCGACGTGCATTACCGGAAGGGCATGACCTGTGCCACGTGCCACAAGGAAATCCAGTTCCACGGCGACGGGACGGCGTACACCGGCCGCAAGGATGTGGCCGTGAAGCCCGCGTGCGCCGATTGTCACGATACCGCGACTGTGGCAAAGGACACGACCAAGGAAACGCATGCGGTCCATGCCCGGAAGGCCTCGTGCTCGGCATGCCATACGGTCAGCGCCTATCGGCAATGCTCGTCATGCCACCTGGGAAGCGGAGCCACCTCGAGCCCGGCCCTGGTGCTCGGGGAGAACCCCCGCAAGCCCGGCCAGTTGACGACACTCAGGCTAATACCGACCGTGCGCGACACGTTCAAGCCGGCCGGCATAAGCATGCCGAACTACGACTCGCTGCCGAATTTATGGGACACGGTACCTCACAGCATAGCCAAGCGGACTGACCGCACGCGGGACTGCAACGTGTGCCACCAGGAATACAAGTACTATCTCGATGCGGACCATCTGCCCAAGGATGGCTCGACCAGGAACCTGGAACTCGTCCCCTGACCGAGGGGAAATTTCGTTGAAGGAGTATTTCACATGAAGAAAGCAATCCTGATCCTGCTCGCCGTCGCGTTCCTCGCGCCGGCCGCATTCGCACGCGACGTCGACGCCTTCGTCGGCGTGCAGTGGCTGGAAGCCAACCTGGCCAATGCCGCGGTCGTGGTTATCGACGTCCGCAAGATCGACGACTACAAGGCCGGCCACATCCCCGGCGCCGTCAGCGTCCTGGGCCTGTACATGGCCAAGGACGGCCTGTCCAACGAGGTTCCTGCCGCCGACGATCTTTCCGACATCCTCGCCGACGCCGGCATCAGCGCCAAGTCGACGGTCGTGGTGGTGGAAGCCGACGGCGCCCGCTTCGCCTGGGCGACCCGCGTCGCCTGGACCCTCGCCTATGCCGGCCTCACGAACGTCACCATCCTCGACGGCGGCTACGCCGAGTGGACGAAGGCAGGCAAGGCGGTCACCACCGGGATGGAATCCAGGACAGCTACTGATTTCAAGGTGAAGTTCGTCGACTCGTACCTCGCCACCAAGGACTACCTGGTCAAGAACATCAAGAAAGCCCAGATCGTCGACACCCGCACCTACGATACTTATTTCGGCGTCACGAAGCAGGCCTTCGTCGAGCAGTTCGGCCACATCCCCGGAGCGACCGCGCTGCCTGCCGCATGGATCACGGTCAACGGTCTCGTGCGCCCCAAGGCCGAGCTCGAGGATCTCGTGAAGGCGCTCAAGCTGAACCCGAAGAAGGACACCATCATCCACTGCGATTCCGGCGTCCTCGCCACCGGCTGGTGGTGGATCCTTTCGCAGCAACTGGGCTGGACCAAGGTCTCCTCGTACGACGGATCGGCGCAGGAAATTTCCAGGGAACCGGGCGTGAAGTTCGTAAAGGCCGTCTGGAAATAACGAGCCCTTATTGTCGCCAAGCCAGAATTGGCAATCGACCGCCCAGGCATGGGGCGGCCGTTTTTTTTTCGTTCAAGCCAATCCTGGATATGCTTCCTTTTCAATCGCTGATTCAGAAACCCGCCGCCAGTCTAGCGCAGCGGCTTGAGCTTGCCTGGAGATGCCTCCCGGACAAGGGCGCGGGCGAGCGCGAGGACGGGATCGATCAGGGGCACGCCACGGATGGAGGTACCGTCCAGCGTGAGCGGCAGTTCGGTGCAGGCGAGAATGACTGCCGAAGCGCCGCAGGCGACAAGGCTCGAAGCCAGGCCGGACACGACAGCCATGGCGCGTTCGCTCGGAACCGCCGTGGCCTTGATGCCCCAGGACTGGTCGTAAATGGCGGCGTGCAGCAGGGCCTGGTCCGATTCTGACACGTACAGGGTCGTATATCCGGTTTTGGCCAGCAGCCTGTCGTAAATCCCGCTGCGCCTGGTACCCGTCGTCGACAACACGCCTATACCCTGGCTGCAGGCGACCTGACCCGACTCCCGGCCCAGGTCCCGGCTCGGCGGCTGGCCGAGGCGCTCCCCGAGGAGGCCCATCGTTTCTTCGAGCATGTTGACGATGCGGATGTCGATACCTGCTTCACCGAGCATCGCCAGGAAGCGGTCGAAAATGGCTGGCGCGTGGAAGGTGTTGCACGGAACGCCCCCGACCGCGGCGCGGCCATCAAGCGCCCGCGCCGCCGCCCTGAAAACCCGGGCCATGCCGGCCGCCGGATCAGCCGTGTCGTCGCCGGGATCGGCTGACGCTCCGTCTGCGCGGCGCAGCAGCCAGCCGGTCCTGTCCGGCACCATGGCCGGACAGGAATAATGGTGGACACAAAGATGGGACTGGTCGGTGCCGTCGGTCAACGTGTTCTCGATGATCCTTGCATGGAGGGCGACGCCGGCCATGGGACCGACCCCGCCTCCTATCACGACAACCGGCTCAGTCCCCGTATTCATGCAGGCGTTACGCCTTCGCCCACTTCGCCATGTCCAGTTCCTTCTCGGTCTTGGACACGATCGCGGTGCCGGCCATGTCGCCGGTGACGTTGAGGGCGGTGCGGCCCATGTCGAGGAGGGCGTCGATCCCGAGGATCATCGCGTAGGCTGAGGCTACGGCGGAACCTTCGGTAACCTTGAGGCCGATAGACTCGAGCACCATGAGGAGCATGATCGCGCCGGCTCCCGGGACGCCCGCGGTGCCGATCGAAGCCAGCGTCGCCGTGATGACGACGGTCATCTGCTGGTTGAAGGTCAGCGGGTTGCCGGTGGCGTAGCCGATGAACATCGCGCAGACGCCGAGGTAGATGGCGGTGCCGTCCATGTTGATCGTCGCGCCGAGGGGCAGCGTGAACGAAGAGATGGAGCGCGGTACTCCCAGGTTTTCTTCGGTGACGCGGAGGGTTATCGGGAGCGTGCCGCCCGAGGAACGGGTGACGAACGCCGTGATGATGGCCTCGTTGCCTCCCTTGAGGAATTTGAGGAAGCCGAGCTTGTACACGGACAGGAGCCCGCCGTAGATGCCGACGAGGTGTACGATGAGTCCCAGGTAGACGGTCAGCGTGACGACGAGGAGCGGGCCGAGAGCCTTGGCGCCCTGCTGTGCGAAGACCGAGGAGAGCAGGACGAACACGCCTATAGGAGCGTACTGCATGATGCCGCCCACGATCTTGTACATGGTTTCAGCGCCGGCGTTGCAGACGTCGAACAGCGTGTCGGCGCCCTTGGCGATCTTGGCGTTCTTCGAGTCCTTGACGTACGAGATGCCCAGGCCGAACACGACGGCAAAGAAGATGATCGGCAGCACGTCGCCCTTGACCAGCGAGTCGACGAAGTTCGTCGGCACGATGTTGAGGAGTATCTGCATGACCGTGGGTGCGGCGGCTTCCTTGCCCTTGATGGCGGCGTCGCCGATGATGTTGAAGCCGAGGCCAGGCCTGAAGATGTTGGCGAACAGGAGCCCTATGACGACGGCGAAGGCGCTCGTCAGCAGGTAGTAGGCCATGATCTTGACGCCGACCCGTCCAAGGCGGGACGGGGCGATGCTCGCGGCTCCGGCCACGAGCGAGAACAGGATGACCGGCACGACTATCATCTTGAGCAGCCTGATGAAGAGGTCGCCGAAGAACTTGGTGTTGTCGACGAAGGGCTTGACCGAGCCGGGGAAGAAGCCGAGCACGACGCCGACGATGGCGCCGGCGATCAGGCCGATGAGGATGCGGGCGAGCAGGTTGGTCTTGAAGTACCAGTCGAGCGCGCCTTTCTTCTTTGCGTTTTCTGTAGCCATGGATGCCTCCGGTTGACAGATTACGGTCCGCCAACCCAGAGGGAGCGGATCCTGCGTACAGTGTACGGCACGTTTTGCAAACGCGATATTCACCAAAGGGAGTATTTTATATCGTTTGGGAGTGAACCAGGTCAGACGAGCCGTTCGTCAATGGCCTTGCGTATTATCTCGGCCTTGCTCGAGACGTTGAGCTTCTGGTAAATGTGGAGCATGTGCTTCTTGGCCGTCGAGCCGGCGATATGGTGTTTTTCTGCCAGTTCCCGGTAGGTAAGGCCGTCGACGATGTCGCAAAGGACCTCGTGCTCGCGCGTCGTCAGGCCGTAATCGGCGACGGGGGCATTCTGCCCCTCTCGCCGGAGTTCGTCGAGGAGCCTGCGGGCGACCGTCGGACTTATAGGCGAGCCGGCTTCGCTGGCGCTCAGGATTTGCTCGACCAGGTCGCCGGGCCTCGTGTTCTTCAGCAGGTAGCCCTTGGCGCCGGCCCTGAATGCCGCGAGTATGGTATCGGGTTCCTCGAAAATCGTCAGGATGAGTACCAGCGTCTCCGGATGGGTAGCCTGGAGGGCTCCGGTCGCGGCTATGCCGTTCATGCCGGGAAGGTGGATGTCCATGAGGACGATGTCCGGCCCTTCTGCACCCTTCAGCCATTCGAACAAGTCCTCTGCCCGCCCGAAATTCGCAGCGACCATGACACGCGGATCGAGGCCGAGGAGATAGACCAGCCCCTCGCGGACCTCTTTCTGGTCTTCGACTATGGCTACCGTCGTCGGGCGCACCGCCACCCTGGGCGGCAGCTCGCCGGCATTCATCGTGCGTCCCCGTTCCCGGTCGAGCCGTCCCCTGGGACAGGTATCGAGATACGGTACAAGGTGCCCGCCCCGGAAGCCGTCTCCATCCGCATGGCCCCGCCCAGGCTCTCGACACGGTACCTGATGTTGTCTATGCCCGAACCGGAGCGCGCCGTGGCGGGATCGAAACCTGAGCCGTCGTCCGAGAACCGCAGCGACAGTCCGCTGGCCCCCAGCGACAGCCTGAGCTTGACCCCTGAAGCGGATGAATGCTTGAGCACGTTGCTGACGAGCTCGTCAAGCATCTTCTCGAGTTCGTCGAGCATCGCCGAGGGCAATTCCTCCAGGGCCCGCTTGTTCTTGACCAGACAGTCGAAAGCCACGCCCTTGGCCTCTAGCCTGTTCCTCACGCCTGCCGATACCGTGAGCGAGAACGAGCTGGCTCGCCGGTCGTCGTCGCTCATCCCGAGGATGATGCCCTTGAGGCTCCCGACGGCCTGCAGGCAGTTCGATTCTATCGTCGAAAGCATCTCGCGCAGCCTGTCCGGCCCCTCCTTGGCGATGTCCCTGGCAACGCTGTTGCAGAAGAAGATGTTGGTCAGCTTCGCTCCTATCGTGTCGTGCATGTCTCGGTAGATGCGCCTGCGCTCCTCGACTATGCGCAGCTTGGTGTTCTCGCGCTGCAGCTTGCTTATCTCGTCGGTCCTGCTCCTTACCTTGTCCTCCAGCCCGGCCGAATATTCCTCCACAGCGTCGAGGAGCCGGTTGAAGCCGTGCCCCAGGAGGCCGAATTCGTCCGCCGTGCTTACGTTGACGCGCGCGCCTTTTTCGCCGCCTTCGACGCGGCCGATGACGGCGACGATGCGCCCGAGCGGGGCGACGATGAGCCTGCCCGATATCCCGGCGAGCGCGACGACGAGCGCTATCATCAGGATGAGCTCGACGAGGCCGATGAGGTCCAGGAGCGCCCTCACCGATTCAAGGATGGGCTCGAGCGGCATGGCGACGACGATGCGCCATTCGAGGCCCTCGATCCGCTTGAAGACGAACTGGGTTGGCTGTCCGCCAGCCTCTCCGGTAAAGCTGCCTGCCGACGCTTCCCGGTCGTCACCGGGAAAGGAACCGAAACGCTTGAGTATCATGCCCTCAGGCCGGTCTCCGGGAAACTGGCTGGCTATTATCTCGCCCGACGTGCCGAGGATGAGCGCCTTGCCCTGCTTGGGTATGGCCAGTCCTTCAAGCACCGTCCCGAGGCTGTCGAGGAGGATGTCGAGCCCGAGGACGCCGACAAAGGCCCCGTCGGAGGCCAGTACCGGGAGGGCGCAGGTAATGCCGATGTCGTCGACGCTGGCGTAGCGGTACGGAGCCGAGACGGAGAAGTCGCCCTTGGCGACGGCGCTCCGGTACCACGGCCTCGTACGCGGGTCGTAGCCCGCCGGGAAGCTCGGGGTATTATCGACGAACTCGTCGCCGACGCCCCACTCGTACATGACGCCTTCCGCGGTGCCGAGGTAGACGGCACGCAGGTAGCCTTTCCTGGCCAGGACCGATGCCACGAACAGGTCGCGCATCCCGGCAGGATCGGCGGAGCATACGATGGTTGTGGCGGCAAGCCCCCGAGACAGCGCCTCCAGTTCCCCGAAGAAAGCCCCCAGCCTCTTGTCGGTCTGGTCCAGGATGATGGTCGCGGTCCTGCCTGCCGTCTCGAGCGCGTAGTCCTCGAGCATGTTCCGCGTTATCAGGAACGCCGATACCATGAAGACGGCGACGGCTGCCGACACGAACAGTATGAACTTCTGGCTGATCCCCCACTGGCGTCCGCCCATATTACAGGATCTTCACTACAGGCTCTTCAGCCCGGCACCGCATAGCGGCAGGACGACGACGCCTTCGTCGAGTCCAGCCGAGACACGCCCGAAAAACGCCGCGAACGTCGCCGCGCTCGTCGTCTCCACGAAGAATCCGCGGGCGGCAAGTGCGTGTCTGGCTGCGTGGATGCCGTCTTCCGGAGCCGTGACCACCTCACCGCCCAGAGCCCGGAGCGCGGTCAGCACGAGGCTCCCGCGCATCGGGGCGGCTATCGCTATGCCCTCGGCCGCGGTACCCATGTTGACGACCGGCTCGACGACGGTCGATCCGCTCGCATATGCCTTGTGGACAGGCGCGCATCCTGAAGCCTGTACCGCGACCAGTTTCGGGCGACGGCTCAGCAGACCGAGGCGCTCCAGGTCATGGACCGCGGTGCATGCGCCGAGCACGAGGGTGCCGTTGCCGAGCGGCAGGTACAGGGTGTCGGGAAGGCGGCCGCCGAGCGATTCCCATATCTCGTAGACGTACGTCTTGGTTCCCTGGTAGAAGAGGGGATTGTAGACATGGCTCGCATAGAAGGTCGTTCCGTTCCGGGCGCCGGCCGTGGCCGCCTCGAGGGCTGCCGCGGCGGTATCCTCCCTGGTACCGGGAACGAGCGTGGCCTTGGCGCCGTATGCTTCTATCTGCGCCACTTTTCGCGGCGAGGTGGATGCCGGGACGAAGATGTCGCAGGCCATGCCGGCTCGGGCCGCGTAGGCCGCGACCGACGCGCCGGCGTTGCCGGAGCTGTCCTGCACGAGCCGTTTCGCTCCTGCAGTGACTGCCGCGGCGACGAGCACCGCGGCTCCGCGGTCCTTGAACGACAACGTCGGCATGGCGTAGTCGACCTTGACCAGTACATCGGGATTGGACGGATCGAGGCTGACGAGCGGGGTCAGCCCCTCGCCCATAGTCGTCCTCCTCCAGGAATCCTCCCATCGACGTTCTGCCCCCAGGAATGGCGGCATGGCCCGGGCGTAGCGGAAGATGGACCGCTCGGCGGCAAAGTCGCCCGAAGGCGGAAAATCGGGTTTGAACGGTGCAAGGTCGAAAAGGCCGCCGCAGTCGCATATGAACGCGAGCGAATCCAGTGGATAGCCGGTTCCGCACCGGGAACAGATGTAGGTGTCGTGGCTCATGGCGACGATTATGGGGTCAGGAGTACCTATTCGGCAACCGTTCTTTCGAAAGGGACGCTCGCCTCCGTGAGCAGCGCCTCGACGGCGGCGACGGAAGCCCGAGCCTTTCCCGGCTCGAGCGAAAACCGGAGCGCGACGCCGCAGTCGCTGGAAAGATCCCTCGGTACTGGCACGAGCCGGGCACCGGCAATGCCGGCGGAGCAGCACAGCTTTTCCGCCCTGAACGCGGCCGCGCTCGTGAAAAAGAGCACATGGCCGCAAGCGCCGGCGCTCATGGCCCGTATTTCCTTTCCACCGCCAGCTCGCCGATTGCGCCGAGCGTGTAGTCCACGTCATCGGTAGTCGTGAATGGCCCTGGCGCGAGGCGGGCGGTGCCTTCGGGAAAGGTCCCGAGGCTCCTGTGCGCCCTCGGAGCGCAATGGAGGCCGACGCGGCACAGCACGCCGTAGCGTTCGTCAAGCTCGAGTGCCAGATCGGACACGCTCCATCCTGCGAGCGTGAACGACATGACGGCGCAGCGGGGCTCCCTGGAGCCGGGGCCGTGGACCGTAGCGCCAGGAATCGCCCGGATGCCATCGACGAGCCGGCCGATAGCCTGCAGTTCCGCCCGTCGGACGGCCGAGCGTCCCCGTTCCTCCATCCACCGCAGCCCCGCGAGCAGGCCGGCGAGGCCGGGGCCGTTGACCGTGCCCGCCTCGAAACGGTCTGGCATGAAAGCCGGCTGGTCCTCGCTTCCGGAAGAGCTGCCGGTACCCCCCCGGACGAAGGGGGCGAAGGAGTCGACCTCCACACCGGGGCCAAACGCCAGCCCGCCCGTTCCCGGCGGGCCGAGCATCGCCTTGTGGCCGGTAAAAGCGACGACGGCAGCGCAGCCAAGAGTGCCCAGCCCGATGTCCTCCAGGCCGGCGGTCTGGGCCGCGTCGACGAGGAGCACCGCGCCCAGCCTGTGAGCGATACCGGCCGCCTCCGACAGGGGCACGAGCGCTCCCGAGACGTTGGATCCGTGCGTCACGATTATCATGCGGGCTGGCGGCCGGCCTTTCGTCGCCCCGGACGACGGCAAAGAGCGCGCCAGGCTCTCCAGGTGATCGAGATCAAGGCGCCCCGCCCTGTCCGTCCTTGCCCAGTCGACCTGGACGCCACGCCGGCCAAGTTCTGTCAGCGGCCTCGCCACCGCGTTGTGGGCCATGCCGTCGGCGACGACTCGGTCGCCCGGCCCGAGGAAGCCGTACAGCGCCGTATTCAAGGCGGCCGTTGCATTGGAGGCGAACGCGATTCGCAGCGGGTCCGACATGCCGAGCGCCGAAGCGACCGCGTCGCGTGCGCAGGAGACGATTCGACCCGCGGCTATGGACAGGCGGTGGCCGGACCGACCCGGATTGCCCCCGGAGTCACGCAGGAATTCCGCCATGGCTTCGCCGACGGCTGCCGGTTTCGGCCAGCTCGTCGCGGCGTTGTCGAGGTAGACTATCCGGTCGCCGCCCAACTTCACGGATTCTTTCGTTCGACCCGGACGATGAAGCCATCGCCATCGACGCGCTCGCTCGCCTCGAGCCGCTCGCGCTCGGCCATCCGCAGGATATTGTCCCTGCTGGTCGTCGTATCGACGATGACCTCAACGATCTTGCCGCCCGCCCTGTTCAAAGCCGACTTTGCCATCATCAGAGGCTCAGGACACGCCAGTCCCCTCGCATCAACCGTAATGATATCTCTACTTTCGCTCATGGTTTCTCCTGATTCAGTATCTTTCAAAATACGGCCGGCGTATCTTGAAGAAGCCTCAATGGCCTACGCATTTTTTTCACGGAAGGTCAGTCCGATGATGGCCACGACGATGATGCCGAATATCGTGGCTGCGGGGCCGTAAGGCGATGGACCCGTCGTCGAGCTGGCCAGGTTGAAGTTGTGCGCGAATCCCGCTCCCACTATCATGCCGAGAACGAACACGCCCGCATCGCCGTCGCCCTCGCCGGACAGGAAAATTTGACGCGCTGGACAGCCTCCCGCGAGCGTGAAGGCCAACCCCGCCAACACCATGCCGCCGAAGTTCCACAGTCCGTCGGTATGCGCGACAGGCTGACCGACGAATCCAGCCTTGAATTGGCCCAGGACCAGGTTGGTCGCGAGGGCAAACACCAACAGCGAGGCGATGCCGAGGGCGAGGTGAGGATCGCGGAACAATACGACGTCTCGCACCGCGCCAATCGTGCAGAAGCGTGAACGCTGTGCCAGGAAACCTATGACCAAGCCGGCTGCCAGTGCCACGACTATGGGAACTGCCATCGAGCCAGGCCCCTTGAGGCTCCTGAAGACGGGGCCTATGGCCTGGCCTTCCGCGCTGCGGCCGAAAAGCGGCGAGATGAAAGCAAGCACGATCAGGCCAAGTGCCAGGAGAGGCATCGCGAAGCCCAGGGCTCGCGGGGCGGGGTGGCTGCGACCGAGGCTGTAGCCGCGCTTCAGGAACAGTACTCCGACCAGGATGCCGGAAATCAGGCCCAGAATTCCGAAGATGGCGTTCCAGTCGCCTCCCGCGAGCCTGAGCCAGGCACGCCAGGGGCAGCCCAGGAACACGAGAGCGCCAATCATCGCAAACGCGCCAAGGACAAAGCGTACGAGCGGGGCGGAACCAGTGCGTGGCTTCCATTCCTTTGCCAGGAGGGCTGCGATGAAGCTGCCCAGGATGAAGGCGGGAATTTCCGGCCGCAGGTACTGAACGATGGCCGCCCGGTGCAAGCCGAGGGCACCGGCGATGTCGCGCTCGAAGCAGGCGACGCAGATGCCCATGTTGCCGGGGTTGCCAAAATGGACCAGTATCGGCGCAAGTATGCCTATCACGGCGCCGGTCACGACGATGCCCGGCTTGGAGGCCAGGAACCCCATCACTTTCTTCATAACGAACTCCTTGCTTCGGCGGGGGAGCGGAACGCCCGACCGCCCCCCCGCAAGGAGGAACCTCCGGAAGGAGGCCGCGATCGCGCTAGCCGGCGACGTCCTCGACGTGCATCGCCAGCCCCGTTCCCCGTTCGGTTACCGTTCCCACTACCGCGGCGACGAGTCCCGCCGACAGTAGATCCTCGAGGCAGCCGGTAGCCTCCCCGTCCGGTATCGCGGCCAGCAGGCCTCCCGATGTTTCCGGCACGAAAAAGAGGCTACGGAAAGCCTCGTCCAGCCCTGCATCGAATCGGATGCGGGGCTCGTAATAGCGGCGGTTGCGGTGCGCCCCTCCGGGCAGGTGTCCCG
>PGXR01000068.1 GCA_002839245.1 Spirochaetae bacterium HGW-Spirochaetae-7
CCGCCTGTATCGATACGGGGACGATCGTGGCGTTTACGCCGGCTTGCAGGCTGATGCGCCCACCGATGAAGTCCCTTTCGGGGAGGACGGCGTAGTAGTAATCGACGCCGGGCACCGGAAAATCATGGTATGGGCCAGCATCCGGTTCGATTATCGCGGCCAGAGCCGCGTCGAGCAAGGACGACGAATCCTTCAATGGTTTGGTGCCTCGGTAGACTACGAGCCTTCCGATATCCCCGGACGCGTCTATAGAAACGATTATGGAGTCGGCCTCGGCCCGCGCGATGATTCCCGACAGTCTGGGCGCCTTGTCGGCGGCCTTGGCCGCTGAAATCGCTGGAGGAGCCTTGAAGCTTGCGGCGACGGCCTCTATCGGAACGTTCCGAAGCGGAATGAATAGACGGTACTCTGCTTCGTTGCCCGTGGCGACATTTTCCGCGATGCGGCCGAGAACGAAATAGTAGTATGGTTTTTCGTCCGGAGGCTGGTATGCGTATTCACGGCTTCCGCTGTCGGCGTAGCCGAGAAGCAGCGCATCGCCGAAATTCGATGCGTCGGGGAAGCTGGCATTGCGGAACACGGCGTAGCCGGCAGTCACGTCGGGACTGTCTTCCCACGTGATGACGACCTCCCGACCGCGCACTCCTACACGGATCCTCGATGGGTACGGCGCAAAGACCGCACTTTCGCCTTCCTGCGGGAAAAGAGGTGAAATGCAGGTCAAGGCGACGATCATGGCCGAGATCGCTGGGCTTATCGCTTTCATATCACCAATAGTATCGGAAGAAAGGCTTCCGCTCCATAGGGCAGCCTCGGTATACTCGCTACGTCCATATACAGTTGATACAGGAGTGCCACATGAAGGCTCGAGTCAGATACGCACCGTCCCCGACGGGTCTGCAACATATCGGCAGTGTCCGCACCGCCTTGTTCAATTACCTTTTCGCGCGGTCGGTCGGAGGCACGTTCATCCTCAGGCTCGAGGACACCGACAGGACCCGCTCGTCGGACGTCTTCGTCAAGAACCTGTACGATACCTTCAAATGGCTGGGATTCTACTGGGACGAAGGTCCCGATGTCGGCGGGCCTGTAGGCCCCTATACCCAGTCGGAGCGTTTCGCCCTGTACCGCGAACATGCCGAGCGCCTCGTCGGGCTGGGCAAGGCGTACTACTGTTTCTGCGCCGACGACAAAGGCGCCAGGAAGGACGAGCCGGAAGAGGAGCGCGGCGAGGCAGACGCCCAGGCGCCGGCGGGCTTCGGCTACCAGCGTACGTGCCGCAACATGGACCCCGCCGAGGCCAGCCGCCGCTCCTCGTCAGGCGAGCCCCACGTGATACGGCTGAAGATACCGCTGGACGGCGTGACCGGTTTCGACGACCTGTTGCTTGGCCGCATAGAGTGGAAAAACGCCGACGTCAATCCTGACCCGGTACTGCTCAAGAGCGACGGATTCCCTACCTACCATCTGGCCAACGTAGTCGACGACCACCTGATGGGTATCACCCACGTCATGCGGGCACAGGAATGGATACCGTCGGCGCCTCTCCACATGATCATGTACGAGGCCTTCGGCTGGGAGCCGCCCAAGCTGTGTCACCTGCCCATGGTGCATGGCGAGGACGGCCACAAGCTGTCGAAACGCCATGGAGCCACCGCGGTCGACGAATTCCGCAAGAAGGGATACCTCGAGGCGGCCCTGATCAACTACGTCGCGATGCTCGGCTGCTCCTACGAGGACGGCCGCGACATCTTCTCGCTCGACGACCTGTCCAGGCTGTTCTCGATCGACCACATCAACAAGGCGCCGGCCGTCTTCGACTATGCAAAGCTCGAGTGGTTCAACGGCCAGTACATCAGGATGTTGTCGGACGCGCAGCTCGTGGAGCGAATCACGCCGTTCATGATCGACGCCTCGCTGGTATGGTCGCCCCCGAACGAGCAGGAGGAAGCTGTCCTGCTTGGGGCCGCGCCTCTCGTAAAGGAGCGGCTCAAGTACCTCTCCGACGCTCCCGAGGCCTTGCGTTTCCTTTTCCTGGCCCCGGAACTGCCTCCGCTTTCCGACTTCGTTCCCAAGAAGTTCGATACCGCCCGCACCGCGCTGGCCTTGTCGGCCGCGAGGGATCTCCTCCTGACGGTCGACGTTTCGAACCATGATGCTACCGAGGCTGCCTCTAGGGCGAAGGCCGAGGAACTCGGAATCAAACTCGGCGACCTTCTCCTGCCGCTCCGCGTGGCCGTCACCGGGACCAGGGTGAGCCCGCCCTTGTTCCAGAGCATCGCGGTGCTGGGAACCGCCAAGGCCGTCGCCCGTGCCGACAAGGCGATAGCGGCCCTAAAGGCCGCCGATTGAGGCCGTCATTGACTGGTGCTTTGTCAACGGGGCATACTTGCCGTGCCACGCCCCTGAAGCGTGGCTCAAGGAGTGCATCGTGAACGAATCAACCGTGACAGAATCGATACCCGCTCCCGGGCCGAACGGGGCGTCCGGCTTCGATTTCATACGGGAAGCCGTAGATCTAGACCTGAAGAACGGCCGCTACGCGTATGTGCGGACACGGCTGCCTCCCGAACCCAACGGCTGGATGCACATCGGTCATGCCAAGGCCTTCAGCATCGACTATTTCGTAGCCAAGGATTTCGGGGGAACCTGCAACCTCCGTTTCGACGACACGAATCCCGAGAAGGAAGACATGTCCTACGTCGAAGCGATCAAGCGCGATACCTTCTGGCTCGGCATAGACTGCAGGGATCGCGTGCTTTTCGCTTCCGATTACTACGAGAAACTGTACGAACTCGCGGTACTCCTCATCAAGAAAGGCGTCGCCTATGTCGACGACCTTTCCGACCAGGAAATACGCGAGTATCGCGGTACCGACGTACCAGACAAGAACAACATAACCAGCACGCCTCCCGGCAGGAACAGTCCATGGCGCGAAAGGGGCGTGGAAGAGAACCTGGACCTTTTCGCCAGGATGCGCTCGGGCGAGTTCGCCGACGGCGCCAGGACGCTCAGGGCGAAGATTGACATGGCGCACCCCAACCTCGTGATGCGCGACCCGGTGATGTACCGAATACGCCGCGAGAAGCACTACCGTACCGGCGACGCCTGGTGCATCTACCCGATGTACGATTTCCAGCATCCGCTGTCCGACGCGATAGAAGGCGTGACGCACTCGCTGTGTTCCCTGGAGTACGAGATCCACCGGCCGCTCTACGAGTGGTTCATCCGCGAGGCGGAGGTCTTTCCGTCAAGGCAGATAGAGTTTGCCAGGCTCAACATAAGCCATACGGTGCTGTCGAAGCGCTGGCTCCTGCGGCTCGTGCAGGACGGCCTCGTTTCCGGCTGGGACGATCCCCGGATGCCGACCATCGCGGGCATGAGGCGCCGCGGCTACACTCCCGAAGCGATACACGACTTCCTGGGCCGCATCGGTATCGCCAAGACCGACAGCCTCGTCGACATCCAGCTGCTCGAGCATTGCCTGCGCGAAGACCTGAACAGGCGCGCCAGCCGCGTCTTGGCAGTGTTGCGACCCCTCAGGCTGATAATCGAGAACTGGCCCGCCGGCCAGGTCGAAGATCTCGAGGCGGTCAACAACCCCGAGGATGCCCAGGCCGGCACCCGCAAGGTACCGTTCTCCGGCGAACTTTGGATTGAGCGCGACGACTTCGCAGAAGTGCCGCCGCCGAAGTACTTCAGGCTGTTCCCGGGCAACTCCGTCCGGCTTCGCTACGGCTTCATCGTCACCTGCACCGGTTTTGACAAGGACCCGGGCTCGGGAGAAATTACAGCCGTCCGCTGTACCTACGACCCCCTGACCAAGGGCGGCAACGCGCCGGACAACCGCAAGGTCAAGGGGACGATACACTGGGTCTCGGCCGCCCACGCCATTCCTCTCGAGGCGCGGCTATTTGACAAGCTCTTCGTGGCCGAGCGACCCATGGATGTACCCGTCGGAGTCGATTGGGTGCAGACGGTCAATCCCGCGTCACTCGAGACAGTCAGCCGCGCCTTCGCCGAGCCGAGCCTGGCGACGGCGGCACACGGCGATTCGTTCCAGTTCGAGCGCCTGGGCTATTTCTGCTGCGATTCCGACTCAAGGCCCGGCAACCTCGTCTTCAACCGCTCTGTTTCCCTGCGGGATACCTGGGCCAAGATAGAAAAGAAGCAATCATAGGATGGTGGCTGGAAACACCCCGGCAAGGCCGGGGCGCGGCGCCGAAGAGCCGGAAGGCGAGGCCATACTTCACGGCAACGTCATCCTGCTGGCATTCTCGGTTCTTCGCAGGCGGGTATTGCTGAAGTCCATTTTTTCGCTCGTCGCGACGATAAGCCGCCGGTTCTTCTTCGACCAGTTCGTGCACAAGTTCAAGCCGGGTTCTGTGCCGGTCCGCAACATCGAGCACCCGCTCGACTCGGGCATCCCCGTGCGCTACGAGGCGGTCGGGGTATACCTTACCTTCGTCAAGCTGTGGATATCCGCGCTGGGTTACCTCAGGCGCGAGTTGGGACCTTCGTTCGATGGAGAACTCGCCGATTTCATGGCCGGCATAGAGCGCTGCTATTCCGACGCCTCCATAGTCTACGGCCGATGCCTGTCGACCACGAAGCGCCCTCCCCGCGCACCGAGCATCAGGCTGGCCATGGTCTACGCGGTCGATCCGCACCTGTTCTGCGTGCCTAGCCTTCACGTACTCCTCGTCTGTTTCACTTACCGGAAACTGGAAGACCTGCTTCGAGCCAGGGGCGAATGCGGGCGGTTCCGACTGGAACTGGCTGCGGTGCGTGCACGGGCCATCGCCATCACGGAATCAATACTGTACGTGCGCCAGCACAGCGTCAACTGCATACCCACCGCTCTGGCGATGCTGTCGACAATCCTGCCATCCTACGACCGGGCCGAAGCGAGAGCCTTCCTGTCGGAGCTCTTCACTGGTGACGACGAGATAGACCCGGCGCAGCGCTCCGCCGCGTTCGAGTACATGGCCGGACTCTACGAGAGCCTCATGGCTGCCGGGACCGGACAGGACGGGAGATACGGCGCTATTGTTGATTTTGTCAGGAACTACGACGAGATCGACTTAAACCGAGCCGCCAGCGTCTCGAAGCTCCCCTAAGCGCCGCGACAGGTTGTTGGGCAAGACGCCCAGCCGTACCGCGGCCCTGGCCACCGATCCGCCGGCGAGTTCTATCTGCCGCTGTATGTACGCCAGCTCCATCCGCCGCTTCGCCTCCTTGAGGGGCAACGGCTCGTCGAGGGGGTAGCCTTGGCCATCGGCGGCCTTCTCCCTGGGCGACCAGCCGATGGCGTCCAGTGATTCGAAAAGCGCGGCGCCGAGCGGCTCACCGGCCGACAGGGCGATCGCCCGTTCCATGATGCTCTTGAGCTCGCGCACGTTTCCCGGGTACTCGCGCCGCGCCAGGTACGCCAGGGCGTCGCCATCGGGTGCGGAAGCGCCAAGCCTGGCCGCGAAAAAAACCGCCAGGCCGGGTACGTCAGCCGGCCGTGCTGACAGCGGCGGGACTGCAAGCGGCATTTGCGCCAGGCGGTACAGCAGGTCTTCCCTGAAATTCCCGGCTGCAACCTCGGCCTTGAGGTCGCGGTTGGTAGCCGATACTATCCTCGCGCCTGACCTGCTCGGTATGTCCGCGCCGACCGGCCTGTATTCGCCGGTCTCGATCGCCCGCAACAGCTTGGCCTGCATGGCGATCGGCAGTTCGCCCACCTCGTCGAGGAAGAGGGTGCCGGCCGAGGCCTCCGAGAAGCATCCAGCCCTGTCTCTGTCCGCGCCGGTGAATGCGCCCCTTCGGTGGCCGAACAGCTCGCTCTCCGCGAGCTCCGAGGGGATGGCGGCGCAGTTGATTGCCACGAAGGGGCCGTCGCAGCGCGCCGAGCGCAGGTGAATCCATCGCGCGACCGGTTCCTTGCCCGAGCCGCTGGGGCCGTGGAGAAATACGCACAGGTTTGTCGCCGCGGCCTTCTCCGCGGCAGCGACGAGCGCCTTCATGTCCGCGGATTCGCCCACGAACAGGTGCTCGGCTAGCCAGGCGTCGCGCCCCGCCCGGTCGGAGCGGGCCAGCGTCGATTTTGCCTCCGCCATCGCTATCGCCACCTCGAGCCGGTCCAGGTCCACGGGCTTCTCGAGTACGTCGACAGCTCCGGCCTTGACGGCGCGCACCGCGTTCCTGGCGTCGGCGAGGCCTGAAACCATGGCCACGGGAATGCCAGCCGCTACGTACTCGCCGAGGGCGTCAAAGCCGTCGCGGTCGCCCAGGGCTATGTCGAGCAGTACGATATCGTAGGCACCCGCAATCTCGGAGGGCGGCGGAGGCATCGTCATGCCTTCCGCCTCGTGGCCCTTGAGCCTCAGGTAGCCCGTCATCGACGACAAGTACGACTTGTCGTCATCGATCGCAAGTACGCGCGCCATCAGCTTTCGCCTCCAAGGGGGAATGTCATCGTGAACGTGAGGCCGAGCGCCTCGCTCATGGCTATATCAAGCTGCCCTCCATGGAGCGCTGCGATGCGGCCCACGAGCCAGACGCCGAGTCCGGCCCCGTCGGGCTTGGTCGAGAATCGCGCAGACCCGACTCTCTTCGCCAACGACGGATCGAGTCCGGTGACAGAATCGGCGTAAGAAATCACGTATGAACCGGGGTTCGACGACAGGGTCACCAAGGCGCGGAACCTTGTTCCATGTTCCGCGCAGGCTTCGAGGCTGTTGGACAGCAAGTTAAGGAAGGCTTCTACGAGATAACCTCTATCGAAGGGCGGCTGCTTGCCCAATCCGCGCCGTTCCACGGTGACTTCAGAGGCTTCCAGCCCAAGCCCTCGCGCGCCGAGGGCTGTACAAGCCTCCCTGAGGGCTTCCTCCGGGTCGAGGTCCTCTGGTTCCGGATCCTTGAAACCCGACAGCGAGCGAACACGGGAAAAAAGCGCTGCTATCCTTGCCGCCTCGGCTTCCGCCCTCGACAGGTCGGCCGTCGCCGCGAGCACGGCGCTTTCCAGTCCTGCCCCGGAGAGTCCGGAGTCGAGCGAAGCGCGTGCCGCCTTGGCCGACAACATCAACGACGCGAGCGGCGTGCGTGCCTGGTGGGCGAGGAACGCCGAAGCCTCTCCCCAGCCCTGCAACGCGCGAAGTTCCGAGCGCATGTGCTCCCTGTCACCCAAGGCCTCCACGAGGCCGTCGAGCTCTTCCTCCACGGCGCCGAATTCGTCACGCGTACCGGAGAAGAAAGGCTCGGAAGGGCCGCCGCGCCTTACGCGAAGTATGCCGTCGCGCAGCCTTGACCAGCGCGCAGTCAGTGCCGCGGCGGCGGCCGCTGAAACCGCAAAAGCCGCGAGCGCTTCCGCAGCCAGGAATACGCTCCAGCCGGCGGCAATGCCGATGTCGGTGTCTCGTTCAAGAATGGCTCGCCTGGCGACGTCCCGCCGTATCGGACCAAGCGCGGCCATCATCGTATTCGCCCGGACTGCTGAGCCCTCTGAAGCCGCATGCACCGCCGCGGACAGCTGGTCCACCGATTTCTGCAAGGCCGCCAGTTCGGAAGCCTCATCGTGAGGAGCGAATATCGTCAGGGCCACTGCCGCGCCGCCAAGAAGCGCAACCGAAACGGAGAACGATACAAGAAAGATCCTGGAACGCAGTTTCATCGGCTCAATAATACGGCACGAGCCCGACCGAGTCGAGCTCCCGGTATGCGGCCGCCGGTTTGTAGCCCCATACGACCATCGGGTCGTAGCTCTCGCCATCAGGCAGGGTCAGGGAAACCTTGCAGCTTATCGCGATTGGAAAGCGCAGGGAGGACACCGGACATAGCCGTATCTTCCCGAACCTCGAGGCGATCGCCCACGCGGCCGCGGAGTCGTCCGTCCTGTGCACCCCGCCGGTCTCAGAGACGGTAACCTCGTAGCGAAGACCGTCGAAGCTGATTTCGCGGTAAACCTCGGCCTTGCCTGTACCGGCCGATATCGCAGCGCTTACGCGGACGTTGAATGACGCGTCCACGAGGCGCTCCAGGTCCTCTCCTGGCAGACCTTCCAGCTCCACGGAAACGTAGAGCGATTCAGCGTCGCGGAAGGGTCGTATCGTCGTCATCGGAGGCTCCCCGGCCGTAGAGAGGCCGAGGAGCGCGGCGGTGCCGAGTACCAAACCTTTGAACCAGGAGCCCACGTCCAGCCGCCGTCAGAACCGCGCGCCCGAGGAGTAGCTCGCGCTCATGGCTTTGTACGAATCGAGCATTCGTTCCTCGTCGGACTTGCCCGTGGCGAGGGAGATAATGCCGGAGATCAGGCTCGGCAGGGTCCAGCTCAACGCGCCAAGCACGTTGTCGTCGAACTTTTCCCAGGAATCCGTCACGGCGGCCTCTATCGCGTAGCCGCCCGCGGTGGCGATGGGCCATGAAATGTTGACGATGCCGCCGACTACCCGCGCGCGCCTCGCCTCGTCAGCCAGCTCCTTCATGACGCCGTAAGCGATGGCTTCCTGTACTACAGGGTCCCTCTCCGCGTACAGGTACGCATAGTCTTGCTTGTAGCGGCCTGCGGGCTTGGCCAGCATGGCGATGCCTATGCCTCCTATGACAATCCCAGCGCCCGCCGTACCGATGGACAGTCCGCGCATGAGCATCTGGCCGTCGGCATCGGTGTATATGCCGTCAGGCGCTGGCGGGGTCGCCGAATACAAGCCACCAGCAAGTCCCGCCGAAAACATGAGACTGCCGATGCCGGTCATCCACACGCCTCCGGCCCTGTCGCTACGCTCGTCTTTCTCGAAGTAGTCGGTCAGTATTGATACTGCGAACTGCGGATCGGTTCCGACCGCCTTTCCGGCGGGAAGCGGCGTCGCATGCGTTGGCTGAGCGATTGCTCCAGCGGTCAACATGCACGCTATTGTCGTGACGACAATAAATTTCTTCATGAAGTCTCCTCCTGAACGGCGCGCGATCGCGGTCCTCCGTTCACCAATACAATAGCAGGAACCGTGCCAAGTGAATTCACCGCTTCGGAGTGGCATCCCGTCCCCGAGAGCCCCGCGTATGCCGCGAAAGCCAGGACGACCATATCGAAAACGATAGCGCATCCATATCGAAAATGATAGCCGCTTGACGTCGGCCGCGAGGAACAAGATAGTCATCATATGAAGAGAGTCATGCTCGCGGCTCTGGTCGCGCTGTCGGCCGCTTCGGCTTTCGGACAACAATCCGAAGAGGCGATGAGAAAGAAGCTGCTTGAAGTCGCCTTCAAGTACCGGGGCGTACCGTACGTCTACGGCGCTGAATCGGCGACAGCATTCGACTGCTCGGGCTTTGTCCGCTGGGTATACCGCGAGGCGTACGGCATCGAATTGCCTCGGAGTGCCAGGCAATTCTATTCAGCCGGATCTCCGGTGGATTCGAAAGTGGCGCTTGCAGGCGACGTCTTCGTCTATGACACGGTTGGCGGCGCGCCAAGCCACGTCGCGATATACGTCGGAGACAACACCGTCATCCACGCGGTCTCTGAAGGGCAGAAGACAGGCGTCATCGTCTCTCCGACGAACGACCGCTACTGGGCGCCGCGCCTCATAGCCGCCCGAAGGTTCATCGGGTTCGCCGTCGGCTCCGCGGTCGACGGGGCCGTTGCCGTACCTGTCCCCGGAAAGCCGGCGGCAACACCCTTGGGTAAACCAGAAGCGAAACCTTCTGCAGCGGAACTAAAGGCCGAGCAGGCCGTAGCGGACATCGGCATCGTCATCCCGGCCGCCAGGGCTTCGTTCTTCGACAGGATCCCTGCCGCCGCAGGCACCAGCATTGCATTCACGCTGACGAACGGCTCGGGCAAAGGCGGCAGCTTCATCGTGCTCTTCTTCCGCATAGATCCCACCTCGTACAAGCTAGTCCAGATCCATGACGAGAAGGTCAAACTCGCGGGAAAGGCGGTTTTCAGCCTGCCGCCCTACCGATTCGACGACCCCGGCAAGTACAAGTTGGTCGTCAAGGACAGCTGGGGCAACCCGCTCGTCGAGCGCGAGTTCATGGTGAACGACGCGGGTCGCTGACCCTCGCAGGTTTCATGACGACCACGCATCGCTCGTCGTCCAGGAACGGTACCTTGACGGCTTCGATCTCTGCATTCGAGAACAGCATCCCGATCGCGGGAAGTTCGGCCCTGGCGCGGTCGGCCTTTCCCTTGTAGGCGATCACGAAACCTCCGGGCGCGCACACCGCGAAGACGCGCTTGAAGAGTTTCCGTTCGAAAGGCCTGAAGGCGCGGAACGTCACTATGTCGAACGAACCCTTGGCCCGCTCTACCTGCTCTTCGACTATCCCGACGTTCCCTAGAGGGAGTTCCGCCTGCATCGCCTCCAGGAATCGTATGCGTCGCGTCATGCGGTCGAGGAGGGTGACGTCGATGTCGGGCATGGCGATAGCCAGCGGGATGCCTGGCAGTCCGGCCCCGGTACCCAGATCCACCAGGCTGGGCCGCGCACCGGATCGGCACGCGTCATCGATGCAACGGCGGATAATAGAAATCGGCGCGAGGCTGTCGAGGATGTGCTTGACCACCAGTTCGTCGCCGGACGCCCCGACCAGGCCCCACGCGGGGTTCCATTTCTCGATGGCTTCGACGTAGCGTCCCAGCCTGTCCATCGTGTCGCTGGATGATGGCAGGCCGAGCTCGGCTAGTCCCTCTGCAAGGGTTTCATTGTTCACCGCTGGAATCTAGCGTGGAACGGCGCGGCGATGCTAGACCGCGCCGTTCGCGCATCACTGGATGGCCTTCGCCTTGACGCGTTCCATTGCCCACAGCACGTATTTCCTGACACGCGCATCGGGATCGTGCTCGAGGTCGGAAAGGATTTCCTGTCCTTCCGGCCCGGCGAGCCGTTCGAGCGCGCGCGTCACGGCCACCCGCACCGCGGTGTCCGGGTCCCTGGCCGCGAGCACGATGCCCCGATAGGCTGCCCGGCTGCCGACCAGGGACAGGGAGGTCGCGGCTTCCCTCCTGATCGCCGGATCCCGGTGCTTGAGTTCCCGTATCCTTGCCTCCACGTAGCCCAGCGACTCCAGCGCTTCGACGATGAAGGGCTTCAGCGATGCGATCTCCTCGCGAAGCAGCTCGACAAGAGCCTCCTCGCCCCGCCTGCCCATGGAGCGGACGCTCCGGGCCATGCGCGATTTCAGTTCTCCCGTAGCGTCCTTGAAGCGTTCCAGTATCCTGGTCAAGTCCTTGGTCGACAAGCGCGACGACAGGGCGGCGCCCAGTTCGTCCGTCCATTGCTCGCGGGTACCTAGTTCGTCGATGAGCAGGTCGAGGCTGGCCTGGTTGCCCGCGCGTCCAAGCCCGCGTATCAACGAGGCCTTAACCTCGTCCATCTCGTTGGCGTCGTCGAGCACGTCGGACAGCTTCTTGACGACCGCGGGTCCGCCGGCCTCGGCGAGCGCCGCGACCGCTGCCACCCTGACCCGCTCGACGGGGTCCCGGAGCAGGTCCATGCCTCCGGAGGTCAGGGCCTTGTCTTCCTGGAAAGCGGCGAGTGCCCGGACAGCGGCAGAGCGCACCTCCGGATCGGCGTCACCGAGCCCAGCCTTGACCTCAGCCATGAAGGATCGATCGCCGGTGGACGGAAGGGCGGCAAGGATGGCGGCGCGCGACGGGGCGTCGACTCCATCCAGTATGAACCTGGCTTTGCTCTTGAATGCCTTGGCGTCTGCGCCGATGACGATGGGCGCCAGAGAGGCTACCTCGTCGGCGTCGAGCGTGGGAAGCGATTCCATGATGCGCTGGAGCGCCCACGACAGCTTGAGCTCGCCGGCGAGGATGAGGGCGTCACGGCGGATTATCCTGGGAGTCTCGGACCGGTCGGCGCGGAAGAGCGACAGGGCGAAGGGCACCACCAGTTCCGGCGCCTGGCCGACTATGGCGGCACGCAGTTCGTCGCGCATCGTGAAACCGGTATCGAAGAACAGTTCGACGAGAGCGCTGAATATGCAGTCGCGCTGCAGGTTGGAACAAGCTCCAAGCAGGGCAGCCGCCAGTTCAGGAACGCCGCGACGGACGGCCAGCTCCCCGGCCAGTGCCTTGCAGGCTTCATCGTCGCCGCGGTTCCGTATGGCTTCGAGCACGAAGCGGTAGACGCGTATCCGTTCCTGATGGAAAGGCGCATCGCCCATTCGCGCGAACCATCGCTTGGCGAGCACCGACACGAGGTGGCGGTCGCCTCCCTGGGCGAGCACCAGGGCAGCCGCTTCGAAGGCTCCATCGCTCTCGATCGACTGCACAGCGGACAGGAAGCCTGAAACCTGGAATGACGTGGCGGTGGTGAGCAAGGCAACCCGGCGCTCGAATTCCTTGCTGTCGCCAGAAGACGCCTCTTCGAGCATCGGCTTGAGCGATCCGCGCGCCTCCAGATATTCCGCGGCGGCCAGGCGTTGCTCGGGGTCTCCCGATTCCAGGAACCTGAATGCTATCTCCTCGTCCTTGCCGCTCGTAGGGTCGAGCAGCTCGATGACGTGTATCGTCTCCTCGGGACACAGCTTGCCGATGTCAGGGGCGTACAGGTCGGGGAATTCCGCCATGATCCTGGCCTTGGCGGCCCGCCGGACCTCCTGGGACGAATCCTTGATGAAAAGGCCATAGGCTTCGGCGTAGAAAGCCAGGCGGTCTCCCATCAGCGGTGCCTGCAGGGCCAGGCGCCTGACCAGGGGATGGGGATCGGCGAGGCTGTCCGCCAGCCCTTTCTTCGACCGCTCGTCGATGTCCCGCGAAAGGATCCTGACAGCCATGGCGCGCGATGCCCATTCAGGATCGCCCAGCATCTCCCGCACCTCGTCCATCCTGTCGCCGAGCAGGCGAAGCGCCGCCTCGCCGTCGAAATCCCGACCCGGGCCGGAAAGGGCTATCCTGCGGAGGGTAAACCCGTCGCCTTGATCCTTCATCCAGCCGAGCAA
>PGXR01000312.1 GCA_002839245.1 Spirochaetae bacterium HGW-Spirochaetae-7
CCTGGGCGGCCCCGCGCGATGCGTCGCGCACGGCTCCGGAAGCATCCCTGACAGCATCCACGACGGCGCTTCTCGCGTCGCTTACGGCGGCAATGGCATCGCCGAGCAGCGCCTTGGCCCGCTCGTTGAGTACGACCATCGCGACAAGCGTACCGTCCTTTGCCGCGTAGACCAAGGATTCTTCCACCAGCCCGCTCGACGCCAGGGTGGACTCGATCTCCTCGGGATAGATGTTCTCGCCCGACGGCCCGAGTATCATTGCCTTGAGCCTGCCCTTGACGTGGAGGAGGCCGCGGGAATCCCAGGCGCCGAGGTCGCCGGTGCGGAACCAGCCGTCGGCGGTGAAGACTTCGGCGGTCCTCGCATCGTCCTTGTAGTAGCCGAGCATCACGTTGGGGCCGAGCACCTGTATCTCGCCTTCGGCGTCGCCGGCGAGCGCGGAGACGGTTCCGGCGTCATGAGCGTCGGCCGGGGGCATGATGCGGACCTTGACCCCGTCGAGCGGGCGGCCCGTCGAGCCGATCCAGGTCTTGTACGGCACCGCGGCCGCCACGAGGGGAGCGGTCTCGGTCAGGCCGTAGCCTATCGCGTACGGGAATCCGGCGGCGTGGAGGAATACCTCAACGTCGCGGGCCAGGGATGCTCCACCGATCCCGAGAAAGCGGATGCATCCGCCGAAGGCCGCCTCGAGCTTGCGGCCGGCGGCCTTGACGGCCAGGCGCCTGGTCGGCGCGAACTTGTACAGGGGATGGTTGCGGAGTTTTGGCTCGACCTTGGCCCGGTACAGCTTCTCTATTATCAGCGGTACGATGACCATGATCGTCGGCTTGACCAGAAGGAGGGCAGCGGCCAGGACCGGCGCGGTGGGCGGCCTGTCCAGGTAGAATATCGAGCAGCCCTGGAATATCGGGGTCAACAGGCCCATCGTACTTTCGAGGGTGTGGGCGAGCGGCATCACGGACAGCACCCGGTCGGTAGGCCGGAGGGGGAACACCGCGGCGGTGGCCTGGACGTTGGAGACGATGTTCCCGTGGGTCAGCATCACGCCTTTCGAATTGCCTGACGTACCCGAGGTATACAGGATGCACGCGAGGTCGTCGGAGGCGCGGCTGTCGCCCGGCAAGGCGCCGCTCGGCTCCGTCCCCGAGTCGTCGAGCGCGTCCAGCCTGAGGACGGGCAGGGCTGCATCGATCATAGCCAGCTTCGGCGCGGTCTTCTCGCTGGCGCAGACCGCCTTGATCCCGGCATGGCCGGCGACATTGGCTATCTGTTCGGGCAGGAAATCGACCAGTACCGGTACCGCGACCGCGCCGGCGGCGGCGATGCCGAAATAGGCGACGGCCCATTCGGGACGGTTCTCGCATAGCAGCATCACCCGGTCGCCACGGGCAATGCCCAAGGCTCCAAGCCTGGCGGCGAAGCGGCGGGAGGCGGAGGCCAGCCCGGAATAATCATACGCCGTCCGGACGGCGCCGT
>PGXR01000313.1 GCA_002839245.1 Spirochaetae bacterium HGW-Spirochaetae-7
TCCGCAGAAACGAGCGCGGCTTCCACCGAACCCGCGACCAGGATATCGCCGCCGGCGACGAGCGCGTAACCCGCGAGCACCGTCCCGGAGACGGTAACCGGACCCGGGAAGCGGATGTTGCCGGTAGCCGGGCCGACGTCTCCGTTTATCTTCCATGAGCGGTCTATGGCCAGGGCGTTCTTCTCGAATCGGAGCTCCCCGTTCATTCCGGCCTTCAGGAGACGATCGCCGTTCTCCCGCTGCTCGTCGATTATGGATGAATCGAATGTCGGGGGCTCGCCTACATTCGGATCCTTCGGTGCCGGTACCGCGCACCCGAGAACGTCCAGCCCGTCCTGTCCCTCGACGCCTATGGCGAGCAGTTCGAGGATGGGTTGGCCCTCGACGACGATGGTCGCCCTGTCCTGGTTCTTGTAGTCGGCGGAACCGTCCGACCGGACGGTGACCGCGGCACCGCTGGCGATCCTCGTGATCCAGTTAAGCCTGTACCCGCCGGCGGGCACGGGATCCTTGCCGCGGGCGACCTGGCGGCCGCTCACCTGCTTGCCGTCCCGCGCTTCGGCAAGGGCCGAGGCGAGCTCCTTGACGTCGATGCCTGCCACGACTCCGGATTGCTTCAAGGCTTCCTGGGCCGATTCAAGCGTCAGATCCCTTCCCAGGCCATAGCCGCGCTCAAGATCCACGCTCGCGGACATGGCGTCCTCGGCGACGGTTACCGAGATCCTGGCGTCACGATAGGGGAGGATCCTGGCCAGCGTCTGGCCTTCGCGCTCCGCTATAAGGAGAAGCCCGTCGTCCTCGCATTCCATCGAATCCTGGGATACCTTGAGGTTCTCGAAAACCTTTACCGCGGGATCGTTCCCCTGGGCCGCGGGTATCGAAGCGCCGTACACGTCCACCCCGGCTTGTCCGGGGGAAGGCGGGCTGAAGCGGGCCACTTCCTGGCCTTTCTTCACGAGGGCTACCCGGGCCGCTTCGGCAAGGGGGAATTCGTCCAGGTCCCTGGCTACCCGCGACAGTGCCGGCGCGGCCTCGGCGATCGACACGTACTCCTTGCCCTGAGCCTCCGGAAGGAACGCGACGCCGAACATTATGGACCTGTCCTTGCCCTTGACCGGCTCCTTGCCCGTCGTCAGCGGGTACTGGAGCAGTTCTGCTTCCTTTCCCTTGTAGAAGGCGATGACGTCAGCCTTGAGTTTGTCGACCTTGACACCTTTCAACCGATGTCCTGACAGGGCCGTGCTGACCATCGCCAGGTCGAGCGGCTTGCCCTTCCCCCGGCCCTTGATGATGCCGAGAGACGCCTTTAGCCTGTCCGGCGAAATCTCAACGGTCACGATGGCGTCGCGGTCGTCCGAGAGGCTGTATCCGGCCAGGACCTGCCCGCTCCTCGTCGACTTGAGCAGTACCGACGCCACTTCTTCGATGCCGATGAGGCTTTCCACCGACTGGCCGAGCTCGACCGCCTCCTGGA
>PGXR01000069.1 GCA_002839245.1 Spirochaetae bacterium HGW-Spirochaetae-7
AGCTGAACGGGTTGGCTCCGGCGAGACGGGACGCGTCGCGGCCGGAACCCAGGAGCACGCTCAGGGAGTCGAATCGGGATACGATCCCGTCGCTGTGAGCCACGACGAACGACGGATCGGCCGGACGTTCACCCCGCCTTCCGGACGGCGCGGGGCACGAAGCGCATAGGATACCCAGCATGGCCGCTGCAACCGCGACGAAACGAGAACGCATTGACAACGATCGCATCGTATCCATCCTTTCGCCGCTACCCCGTCACGGGCGCGGTGCCATAGCCTCATGCCTGCCGTGCGGAGACAAGGCGCTCCATCACGCCTTTAAGGACAGTCCAGACCGAGTCGGCATCGGCTTCGCCATCCACCGTGACCAAGGTACCGCGCCGGCGGTAATAATCCTGAAGCGGCGCCGTCTGGCTGCGGTAGTTTTCAAGGCGAACCTTGACCGATTCTTCGCGGTCATCATCGCGGGTATACAGTTCGCCGCCGCAGTGGTCGCAAATCCCAGGCTTGGCAGTCGGCATGAAGCGTACATGCCAGCTTCTGCCGCAGGACCGGCACATGCGCCTTCCCGACAGCCGATCGAGCACCTTTTCGTCGCTTGCTTCGAGGTCGATGACATGGTCTTCGGGGCAGAAGGCGGCAAGCGCCTCGGCCTGGCCCAGGGTCCGGGGGAAGCCATCGAGCAACCACCCTGCCTTTGCGTCCGGCATTGCCAGCCTCTCCTCGACGAGCCCTATGGTCAGCTCGTCGGAGACCAGGCCACCGGATTCTATGATAGCCTTGACCTTGAGTCCCAGCGGCGTGCCGTCGCGCATCGCCCCGCGGAATATCTCGCCGGTCGAAATGTGCGGAAAACCGAAGGTCTCTGCGGCCTTTGCCGCCATGGTACCTTTGCCTGCGCCGGGCGCTCCGAAAAATACGAATTTCATTGGTGGTTCACGCTCCTGTACGCTGAATGGTATCCGAGATCGGCCGAATCCGCCAGATGTAGATCAGGATTGACTTGAACGTCAGCCGGTGTTCCAGGGCTTGTTGAGCTTGTAGCGGAACAGCACCTCCACGTGGCGTATTACCGACTCGGTAGGGAAAACGATTGAAAATGCATGGTTCTCCCTGAAATCGCTGCTTGAAGGCGCGCCTATCGGCTGATGGTCGATATGCACGGGCAGCCCCAGCGACTCGATGTTCCGGACGTGAGGCTCGGATGGCGGAGCACCCTCCCGTGTCACGATGAAAGCGCGGTAGGAGAAATCTACCTGGCGCTCGAGTGCCTTTTCCTTCCACGCCGCAAGGTCCAGGGGAAGCAGCGACGCGGCGATAGGCAGCACGTCCGAACCCAGGAGGTGCGTCATCTCGATGCGGGCGCCAGGGAACAGCGATATGAAACGACGGACGATCTCGATGGTGTCGGCGTCTTCGCCTATGTCCAGGGGAACGATGAGGGGGTCGAACCCACCCATGACCTGCGCCGACAGCAGCTCAAACCTGTAGCGGTAATCGCATTTCCTCGGCTTCCCGGGATTGTCATGCCCCTCGGGCACGATGAAGACGACAGGTGCCGTCGCGCCGCTCGATGCCAGGTAGCGGAGCGCCATCGCAAGGTGGGTCATCTGGAATGGATCGAACGACCCTATGAAAAGGGCTGCCTTGATCTCATACGAAGGAAACCGTATGACCTGGGGAAAATCGGATAGATCAACGGGAGCGAGCTCTCCGCGCTCGATCCTGCCATCGATTTCGAAAAGAGAGTCCATATAGAAGGACCGGTAATAGGAGAAATCGACGCGATCGTGGGCGCTGAGGTATGAATACGCGCCAAGCCTGTCGAATACCGCCTCGGTATGTTCGATCGCGCGCTTGACGAACTCGGAACGGGGCGTTCGCATTGAATGGCGGACTCTCGATTTCGGGGTTCGATCCATATGAATTGAGTGTAGGGCCATACACCCAGGAACGCAATCAGGATGTTGCACTTACGAGCAACTTTTATTATCTATATTTTAATCTTGCATTTTTGGGATTTAGGTTTACTATAAAAAGCATACGCCTGATCAACACCGTAAGGTTTCCGGGCCATGCATCATCGCTCGACATCATCAAGGCGTAAAAATACGGGAGGCCTCATGGATATTCAATCCGTTACCAGCGCATCCGCCATGTTGGACAGGAAACCCGGCGGCGTCAAAGGAGCCGGCTCCTCGGCTGCTTTGGCCAAGCCAGGCGCGCTCTTGATGGCGCTCGAGGAAGCGCAGCGCGCTTGCGAGTTCAGTTACCTGTCGGAGGAGACGCTCAGAGCAATCGCCGCGTCCACGGGTGAACCGTTGTCGCGTGTCTATTCGGTAGCCACGTTCTACTCGTTTTTCAACCTTACGCCCCAGGGAAAGAACACGATCGTCGTCTGCCGTGGCACGGCGTGCCATACGCGCGGTTCGCTCGCTCTCCTGCGCGAGGCCGCTGCCCGGCTCGGCATGCCCGAATTCCGGGAAGACGAGGAGCCGTCGTTCACCACCGATGACAAGCTGTTCACCGTACGCACCGTCGCGTGCTTCGGCCAGTGCGCGCTTGCGCCGGTCGTATCGATCAACGGGACGATATTCTCCCGAATCACCACGAGCAAGCTGTGCACGCTGCTCGATGGGCTGAAAAAAGGAGCCCGCCGATGAACGCGCGAGAAATGGCAGCGATGGCCGCCCGCGGCATCGTCACGGTCAAACCTGATGTTCCCATGATTTCCGTCGGCCTGGGCACCTGCGGCATTGGCAACGGCGCCGATGTCCTCTTCGACGCCCTCGTGGACGCCGCGTCAGGCGGCAAGGTGCTGGTAAAGAAGGCCGGTTGCTTCGGTTTCTGCGCCGAAGAGCCGCTCCTCATGCTGTATCGCCCTGGAAACCCGATATTGCTGTTCGGGGACGTCAAGGCATCGAAGGCCGGCAAGTTCGTCGATGCGGCGTGCGATGAAAAAGTGTACAACAAGCTGGCTAAAACAGCCAGGGCCAAGATATCCAATTGGGATTTCAGGACTTCGGCGTTCGACTTCGGCCAGGGATTCCCCGAGATACCCGAATGGAACGAAATGCCTTTCTTCAAAGGTCAGGAAAAGCTGGTGCTTCGCGACTGCGGCCTCATTGACCCGGAAAACCTCGAAGAATACGTGGCGGTGGGAGGCTATGGAGCTCTTGCCAAGGTACTCGGGGGTATGTCTCCCGAGGAGGGCATCGCCGAGGTGACCAACGCCAGGCTTCGCGGACGAGGAGGAGCCGGCTTCCCGACGGGCATCAAGTGGAAGATGATGCGCCAGAACGTAGCTCCGGCCAAATACGTCATATGCAACGCCGACGAGGGCGACCCTGGCGCTTACATGAACCGCAACGAGATCGAGAGCGACCCCCACATGCTCATCGAGGGCATGGTGCTCGGCGCCTACGCGATGGGAGCGGCCACGGGAATCGTCTATGTTCGAGCCGAGTACCCGCTCGCGGTAGAGCGCCTCAGGAAAGCCATAGCCGACGCCTATGCCGCCGGCTTCCTCGGCGAGCGTATCATGGGCTCCAATTTCTCGTTCAGCCTGGAAATAGTCAGCGGAGCCGGAGCCTTCGTATGCGGAGAGGAGACCGCGTTAATCGCGAGCGTCGAGGGAAAGGCAGGCAGGCCGCTGCCCCGCCCGCCCTTCCCTGCCCAGAAGGGCTACCTCGGCATGCCGACCAACATCAACAACGTCGAGACGTGGTGCAACGTGCCAGTGATCATCGCGCGCGGTGCAAGCTACTTTACCGACATCGGCACCGAGAAAAGTCCGGGTACCAAGGTTTTCAGCCTGGTCGGCAAGGTCAAGAACACCGGCCTCGTCGAACTGCCGCTGGGAACTCCCCTTGCCGACATCGTCTACGGCATGGGCGAAGGCGCGGGCGCACACAAGCACATCAAGGCCGTACAGACCGGCGGACCGTCCGGCGGCTGCATCCCCGCCTCGAAATTCGACGTCCACGTAGACTATGAGTCGCTTGCCTCGCTCGGCGCGATCATGGGCTCGGGCGGCATGGTGGTCATGGACCAGGACAACTGCATGGTCGACGTAGCCAAGTATTTCGTTAGCTTCACGTCCGCCGAATCGTGCGGCAAGTGCGCCCCGTGCAGGGAAGGGCTGTCGCAGATGCTCCGCATACTCACCGCCATCTCCCGCGGAGAGGGCGGTGCCGAGGATCTTGTCGAGCTCGACAGGCTCGCCAGGGTCATCAAGGACTCGTCGTTGTGCGGGCTCGGACAGACGTCCGCAAATCCGGTCCTGACGACGCTGGAATACTTCCGCGATGAATACGAAAGCCATATCCTCGAGAAGCGTTGCGACGCCGGTACCTGCGAATCGCTTTTCGAGGCGCTTTGCGAGAACTCCTGCCCGCTCCATATGAACATCCCGGGGTACCTGGCGCTGCTCGAGGACGGAAGGATTGAGGACGCTTTCGAGCTGACCCTCCGCGACAACCCGCTCCCCGGATCGATGGGCCGCATCTGCCATTTCCATTGCCAGATGCGCTGCCGCCGCGAGACCCTCGACGAACCGGTAGCCCAGGGCGAGATCCACCGCTACCTGGCCGATACGATGTACAAGATGGGCAGGGAAAAAGACGTCTGGGCCAGGCTCGTCAAGGAGAAGAAACCGGCTACCGGACGCACTGTGGCCATCATCGGCGCGGGCCCTGCCGGGCTGGCGGCGAGCTTCTACCTGTCGCGGCTCGGCCACGACGTGACCGTGTTCGATTCCAAGGCGAAGGCGGGCGGCATCCTCCGTTACGGCATTCCAGGATACAGGTTGCCCAAAGACATACTCGACAAGGAAATAGAACTCTGGAAGAAGCTCGGAGTCAAGTTCGTCTTCAATACGACAGTCGGCAAGGACGTGAAGTTCGACGCCATCCGCAGCCAGTACGACGCGCTGATAGTCGCTGTCGGAGCCCAGGCCGACAAGCGGCTCGGCGTTCCCGGCGAGGACCTGCCGGGCGTTCACCCCGGCTACGAATGGCTCGAGGCCTTCTCGCTTGGAAAGGCAAAGAAGCCCGGCCGCCGCGCGCTGGTAATAGGCGGCGGCAACGTTGCCATAGACGCCGCCAGGACCCTGTTCAGGCAAGACTGCGAGGTTACGGTGGCGTACCGCAGGTCGAAGGCCGACATGCCGGCCAACGCCATCGAACTCGCCGGAGCCGAGGACGAAGGCATACGGATTGAATTCATGCTGCAACCCCTCGAGATTCTGGGAGAGGGCGGCAAGGTCAAGGCCGTCCGCTTCAGGGTGATGCGCGCAGGCGGCATCGACCCGTCGGGCCGCCCGAAGCCGGTCGAGACCGACAGGATAGTGGACATCCCCTGCGACGATGTCTATATCTCCGTCGGCGAACGGGTCGAATCGGCCTTCCTCGCCTCGGAGGGCATACCGGCCCTGAAGGATGGACGAATCGCGGCCGACGCCCTGTCGGGCCGGGCCGTCGGCAATGTCTGGGCTATCGGCGACGCGGTCACCGGACCCGCCACCGCGGCGGAAGCCATGGGACTCGGAAAACGCACCGCCAAGGCGGTGGACGAGGAACTCATGCAGCGCGACGTCTTCGGCACCCTGTTCAGGGACTTCGGCCATTCGATGGACCTGCCGCCCGAACCGCTTAAAACGCAGATGTGCCGCTCCAAGCAGGTACCGCCGGAAGAACGGCGAGGGAATTTCCAGGAGATATCGATGGGCTATTCCGGCGAACAGGCGCTTGTCGAGGCCGCGCGCTGCCTGCGATGCGATATCAGGGCAAACGCCCGCAGTCCGTGGAGATAGGAAGAGGAATATGATGAACGAAACGAAAGTATCCATGATAGCCCTCTCGGTCGACGACAGGGAGGTACTCGTACCCGCCGGCACGACCATCCTTGACGCGTGCAAGGCCGCCGGCGTCCGCATCCCGACGCTCTGCCATCTCGAGGGCGTTTGCTCCAACTCGTCCTGCGGCGTATGCGTCGTCGAGGTCGACGGCGCCAAGAGCCTCCTACGCTCGTGCATACAGCCCGCGGCCGCCGGCATGAAGGTACATTCGAGCGGCGCAAGGGTGATGCGTGCGAGGCGCACGGTCGTCGAGCTGCTGCTCGCCAATCATCCCGACGACTGCCTCTCCTGCCTCCGCAACGGCACATGCGAACTGCAGTCTATTGCGGAGCTGATGGGCGTGCGCCGCAAGGCCTTCCCCAGGACGAAAAAGCAGGGAAAGCTGGATGCCATCGGCTGGGGAGTCGTCCGCGACAATGACAAATGCATCCTCTGCGGCCGTTGCGTCGCCGTTTGCAAGGAACTCCAGTCCGTCTCCGCCATCGATTTTGCGGGGCGTGGCATACGTTCGCGCATTGCGCCGTTCCTGGACAAGCCGCTGTCAGAGTCGTCATGCGTATCGTGCGGACAGTGTACCGTCGTCTGCCCCACCGGGGCCCTGACGGAGCGAGACGAAACCGACGAGGTGTTCGCGGCTATCAACGACCCGTCACTCACCGTCATCGTCCAGACCGCGCCAGCTATCCGCGCTTCGCTTGGCGAAGCGCTCGGCATGCCTCCGGGCAGCCTGGTGACCGGGCAGATGGCAGCCGCGTTGCGCCGTCTCGGTTTCGACAAGGTCTTCGACACCCAGTTCTCCGCCGACCTTACCATCATGGAAGAAGGCTCGGAACTGCTGTCCAGGCTCGCCAACAAGGGTACGCTCCCGATGATCACTTCTTGTTCCCCTGGCTGGATAAACTTCATCGAGACTTTCTATCCCGAGCTCCTGCCCCACCTGTCAACCTGCAAGTCGCCCCAGCAGATGTTCGGTTCGCTTGCAAAGAGCTGGTGGGCCCAGAAGATGGGCGTGGATCCTGCCAAGCTGGTCGTCGTATCGATCATGCCTTGCACCGCCAAGAAGGTGGAAGCAAAGCGGCCGGAGATGCGAGGCGCCTGGGAGTGGTGGAAAGACAAGGGTCGGTCCGACGCGCCGTTCTTCGATGTCGATTTCGCGCTGACGACCAGAGAGCTCGCGCGCATGGTCAGGCGGGCGGGCATCGATTTCGAAGCTTTGGCCAACGAGGCCTTCGACGACCCGCTCGGAGCGAGCACCGGCGCCGCCACCATTTTCGCCGCGACCGGCGGAGGGATGGAAGCCGCCCTTCGCACGGCCTACGAGATAGCCACTGGCAAGCCGCTTCCGAGCCTCGAACTCGAAGTGGTACGTGGCTTCGACGGTATAAGGGAGGCTTCGCTCGATGTCGGAGGGACCCAGCTCCGGGTCGCGGTGGCCCATACGCTCAAGAACGCGAGAGCCATTCTCGACGACATAGTCGCTGGCACGAGCCCGTACGCATTCGTCGAGGTCATGTCGTGCCCGGGCGGTTGCCTCGGCGGCGGCGGCCAACCGGTAGCGCCGGATTGGAAAAAGCGGGAAAAGCGGCGTTCTGCCATCTATACGGAGGACAGGGGCCTCGAGCTGAGGAAATCCCATGAAAACCCGGCTATCCAGGCGCTGTACACCGAGTTTTTAAAGAAGCCTCTCGGCCACGAGTCGCACCTGTTGCTCCATACTCATTACGCGTCGCGCACCGTCTAGACTCAACCAGCAGCACCTGATTTCCGGCGATCGTCCTCACGGGCGGTCGCCGTTTTCATTCCTGACAGGGATGTATGCCTTGCCCGCGTTCTGGTACAATACCGCTGCAAGGGAACCATGTCCGCAAACGATTTGATGGCAAGCAGGACCCACCATGAAACAGCTCTCGTACGCTCCGTGCCGGGGAACGCAGGAAGGACGGAGGTCGTCTGCGCGCTCATACGGCGACACGCCATGGACGTACCCATCGTCGGCCTGAAAACAACAAGCCCGCGACCCGGCGAGCGTCTAGAAGATGCAGCCGGCGACGGCTTCATCCTGCAGGAAGAATTGGAACGTCGAAGCTCGAGGGACACATCCAGGATGCTGCGTGCCGGCGCTTTCAAGGCTTTCTGGCTCCAGGCGCAGGATTCCCGGCTGCTTGCCGGGCTTGACGCCTTGATAGCGTCGATTCCCGCGGGAACGGCTATCGTCTGCGATTCAGATTCGGCTCGGGCCTTCATCGAGCCCGGGATTCTCATCGTGGTCCGTCACTCCTCGAATGGCCCCATGGACGAGAACGGCGCAGCGCTTGTCAACGCAGCGGACCTCCGGTGCTCGTTCGACGGCCACTGTCTGGATTTCCGGCCGGACGGCCTGGCTTTCGTGGGCGGCCGCTGGCTCGTCCGCCAGAACGCTTCGGCGATAATACTATCCGGCGGCCAGAGCACGAGGATAGGGCTGGACAAGAGCATGCTTTCATATCGCGGAAAATCCTTGATCGGACACATAGCCGATCAGCTCGTACCCATGTTCCATAGCGTCGCCATCAGCACGAACGAACCCGGGAAATACGAATTCCTTCGCTTGCCGATGGTCCCGGACATTCGGCCCGGCCTCGGCCCCCTGATGGGCATAGCGTCGGCTCTCGAAAGTTCCGAAAGCGAACTCTGCTTCGTCATCGGCTGCGACATCCCGACCGTGAATTTCAGGCTGGTAAACCGCATGCTAATGATGGCTGAAGACCATGACATCGTCATGCCTCGAAGCGCGGATGGACGCTTCGAACCGCTCTTCGCCGTCTATCGGCGGAGCGTCGCCGCACCTGCCCTGGAGATTCTGGAAGCCGGAGGAAGGAGGATCGTAGACCTCTTTGGCAGGGTCAGGGTCTCGTTCGCCGATTTCGATGGCGGCGACTGGTACAAGAACATCAACACCATGGATGATTACCTGGAGCTTCCCGGAAGCGACCGCACTACCTTCGGATCATAGACAGAGGCTCCGATACCCGGTATAAAGGTTGCCATGCCATTACGCGCCATAGGCTTCGACATCGACGGGACGCTCTACTCCGCCCCGAGCCTCTACCTGCGCCTCATGCTCAAGGGGCTGACCAGGATGCGGCTCCTCGTGGCGTTCAACGAGGTCAGGCACGACCTGCGCAATCTCATCAAATCGCCCGAATACCGTAACCGCGGCATATCCGGCATTGCGGCATTCCACCGTTTCCAGGCCGAGCTCACCGCCAAGAAGCTCGGGGCCGACCCCGCCGTGGTCCACGACGCGATTGAGTCTTTCTTCTACACCGAATCGCTTGAACCCTTCACGACCATCAAGCCCTACGTCGGAGTCACACGCCTGCTCGAAGACCTCCGCGCAAAGGGCCTCAGGCTCGGCGCATTTTCAGACTTCCCATGCAAGCGCAAGCTGGAGTTGCTCGGACTGGCGGACAGTTTCGATGTGGCCCTGACGAGCGAGGAAACCGGCCTCGTCAAGCCCGACTGCGCCGGTTTCGACCTTATGGCCAAGAGACTCGGCGTTGCCAGCGAAGATATCATGTATGTCGGAAATTCCGAACTCTACGACGTCGCCGGCGCGCTTGGCGCCGGCATGCGCGCCGCGCTCATCACGCGAAAGCGATTCCCCGCAAGCGCTGCGGAGTTCACGTTTTTCGATTTTGCGGATCTCGGGCGCTACATCGCACTGCACGCAAACCACGAAGGCGCGAACTAAAGCCGACTGCCCGCGCTGCCTCAGGCCAGCATGGCAGCGCGGGTGACCGGCCTTCGTTTTCATGATTGTTTACGAGCTATCCCTTTTTATGATGCACCAAGGAAGTCAGTACGGACTCACTTGATGAGTTGAAGTATACATCCACGCTGGCCGCTGCCAAGTCTCGCAATTCGTCGACCTCTTTCGCTATTTCACAAGCATCCTGCGCTTTTGCACAAACATTGCTGGCAGGAAACGAAAAACGGCTATATGATCGAAACGATGATTCAAGACGATATTCTTCGCTCGACGACGCGCGTCCTGAACGCGTCCAGACGCCCCTTGGTATCCTTGCTGCTGTCGGCGACCCTTTTCCCCCTCGTCAATATGCTCCTGAGCCTCGCCGCACGCGACACGTTGCCCCTCTTCCTTGATTCAATCTTTACCGCCATAGCCGCGGCCATCTTCGGCCCCTGGCACGGCCTTCTTGTCGCGGTACTCACGAACGGGTTCTATGAGGCGTTTGAAGGCTTTCCTGGACTGTATTTCCCATACGCGGTCTGTGGCGCGGCAACGGCGCTCATAGTATGGGCCTTCGTTCGTTCCGGCCGATACCGGAGCGCCCTGGCCTGGGGCCTGTGCGTCGGAGCGGTGACCTTGGCCAACGCGTTGCTGGGCGGTCTCATAGCTTCGTACGTTTATGGTGGCGCGACCGGCATGAACTTCGACAATATCGTGGCCGGCTTCGCCTTATTTACCGATTCGGTCTTCACCGCGGCCTTCCTGGCAAGGCTGCCAATCAACTTGGTCGACAAGACACTGGCAGTTGCGCCGGCATTCGCGCTGGCTGCCATGATCGCCAAATCTGAAAAAAAGGAATGAACAAGGCTACCTGAAGCGGGAAATCAGCCAGCTGGACAGATGCCGGCTGAAATTGCCATCCTGACTAGCTCGACGGCGGTCCTGGCGCCGAGCTTGGCATAGACGGCGCTTTGGTAGTTTTCCGCCGTCCTCTGGCTCACCCCCAGCCTGCCCGCGACCTCCTTGGCATTGCAGCCTTCCAGCAAGGCGTCGAGCACCGCCCGTTCTCGCTCGGTCAGCTTTTCTAACTTTCCATACTGCTCCGACCTTGCCCTTGGGAACCGCAGCTCGGCAGTCAGGATATCCCTGAGTATCTCGCCTTCCACGTATAACTCCCCTGAATCGACGAGCCTGAGCGCAAGCAACAGCGTCCCGAGCGCCAGGTTCTTCGAGGCGAAACCCGAAGCGCCGTAGCGCAGCGCCTTGCGGGCAAGCGAAGGGTCGGCGCTCATCGTCAGCACGAAGAACCGCGGGCTACCTGCTTCGCGGGCCCTGGCTTCGAGTATGTCGAATCCGCTGATATCGGGAAGTCCCACGTCGATGATGGCCATATCGAAGTAGCCCGACTCCAGCTCGGCCAAGGCTTCCGCGCCAGAGCCCGCCTCGACGATTCCATCGTATTCCGGGGCGTCCTCGAGGGCCAGCCTGAGGCCGTTCCTGAAGACAGGATGGTCGTCAACGATCAATAGCCTTTTCATGAGCGAACCCCTTTCAGCGAAACGGCGGGAACGAAAAGCCTCACGGCGAATCCGTCATCCACGAAGTCGGCTGAGATCCTGCCATTGATGAGGGCTGCCCGCTCGCGCATGATGGCGAGCCCGAGCCCGCTCGAGGACGATGCGTCGGCGACGAAGGAGGCAGGGCTCCTTGCCGTTTCCAAAGGTACGAGGGAATCCGGGGCATCGAGGATTTCAAGCAGCACGCCGAGGACGCCATCTTCGATGGCCGGCGCGACTCGAAGCATTACCCTGTGCCCGCGAGCGTGCTTGGCGGCGTTGGACAATGCTTCCTGCGCAATCCTGTACGCGTGGATGGAAGCCTCGTCGGACAAGCCCGGCAACTCGGTATCGGACTTGAACTTGACGGCGTACCCTGCAAGTTCGAGCTGCCTCTCGCACAGCGACTCCAGGGCCGACCGAAGACCGTTCCGTTCCATTTCAGGCGGCCGCAGGTCGAGGGCCAACCCTCGTATTTTCCTTCCCGCCTTGTCCAGGAGCCTTGCGGCTTCGCCCGAGCGGCGTGCCGCATCGGCAGGCGATCCTGCGGACGCGCGCTCGCACAGCATCTTGGCAGCCGTGACTTCCTGGGCCGCGTCGTCGTGCAAATCGCGGGCGATCCGGCGGCGAAGGTCCTCCTCGGCTTCCAGGGAACGCGCCAGGCTCCTCTTCGACCAGACCGCCTCGAGCCGGCTCATGCGAAGGCGGTAGCCGAGTCCCGTCGCTATCGCTATTGAAACCACGAGGAACACCGAGAGAGCCGCTATCAGGGAGTAGAACGAACTGGAAATCGACCGCCGCTTCTCAGCCAGGTTGATTTCGAGTTGATCGGAGGATGCGATGAACCGCTCCAGGACTTCGGAGCCAGGGATGGTGCCTGAACGGTAGTCGATTTCGAGCTGTTCAAGCATCGGGCGCTGAAGGCCGATCTCCACGCGCGTGGCCACCCTTTCAAGGCGCTCGACGGCGGCAAACATGACATCCAGGCCTTCGTCGAGGGGCTTGCCCGCCGGTACCGCCAAAAGCACCGAACGTATGGATCGTTCCACCGAGCGTTGCGCCTCGACGTATACCGAGTCCAGCCTGGACAGCGCGAAAAGGGACATTACGAAGAGGAGCACGAACGACGAAAGCAGAAGCACCGTCCATACGCTCCCGCAACGCGACATTCTTTCCGGCATCAGTCCAGCCAGATTTCGGAAACGATGGGCGTACCCCGGAGCCGTTCAACGACATCGGCGCGGGGAGAGCAACGTATCTGGGAATGGGCCTTGACCGTCACCTCGGAGCCCGAATCCTTGACGTGAAGTACGACGTTGCATTGCCCGGACGACTCGAAGAGGATATCGCGCAGGCTTTCGAGGTCTTCCTCGTGTATCACCGGATTCAGCGATATGTGCATCGTCCGGTAGCTTTTCTCCTTGAGCTCCGAAGGCTGCACGAGGCGGTCCACCTTGAAGCTGGGGTTCTCGCGCCCGAGGTCCACCATACCCCTGAGGAAGACGATGGCGTCCGCGACGAAGCGGCCGGGATTGGCCTCGAGC
>PGXR01000070.1 GCA_002839245.1 Spirochaetae bacterium HGW-Spirochaetae-7
AAGGCCGGCATGAACGGCATCGCCTTCGGCGCCCTGCGGGTGGTGGCCGGCCTGGCCGCGGCCGGCGTGGCCAACCTCATCATGCAGGTGCTCTGATGGCGGACCTGCTGCGCACGTTCCTCACCGGCTCGTTCGACCTCCTGCTCAAGGTCTTCCTCATCGTCGTGCCCATCATGGTCGTGCTGGAGCTGTTCGAGGGGACGCGCCCGTTCCGCGCACTGGTGCGCGGCTGGGCGCGCATCGTGCGTCACGTCGGGCTGGACGAGCAGTCGGCCGCGCCCACGCTGATCGGCTTCCTCTTCGGCCTCGCCTACGGCGGCGGCGTCATCGTCCGCGACATCCGCCGCCACGACAGGGAAGGCCATGATTACAGCCGAAAATACGGGAACGATGCCGGAAGGGAACCATATGAGGGCTATCAGGATGACCGCCAGTACCGGCGTAGCCCTGATAACCGTAATGCCGGGCGCCATGAAACCCTCGAACCTGCGCGATGCACCGGAAGCCAGGCCCAGGCCCAGGCCCAGGAACATCGAGATGCCGAAAGCCGACAATCCGCGTAGGGCGGTGGCGCCGACGGCGGAAGTGAAATGCCTGTTCGACGCTATTCCAGCGATCGCTTTAATTACCCGCTCGGGCGAGGGCAGGATTATCTCTAGTCCGACGCCCAGCGACGCTATCTTCCAGAGAGCTATGATGAAGGCGATAGCCACCAGGCTGTCGATGCGCGATTTTCCATCGCCTTTTCCACTAGCGCGCGGGACTTGCGTACCAATCTCCGTCAGGCAGCTTCGAGCCGATCGAAGCGGGCGAGGCGGCCAGGAATACCGACAGCAACGCCACTACAGATGATCTGGCTTCGAGGGCCGGCACGAAGGTGAAGGCGGCGGCGGGAATCGCCGCCGCGGCGATGCTCGCCTTGAGCCCCATGTCGTGTTTCTCGACGAGCGCGCCGGCCGCCGCGGGATCCGCGACCGCGCGGCCTATCGAAGCCTTGTAGGCCGCGAGCAGCGCCGCAGCCGCGGCGGGCCGCTCGGCCAGCAGGCTCGAGCGCATGACGAAGACGCTCATCGGGTAGTCTCTCTGGCCGGTGGCTGCGGTCCAGAGCTCTGAAAGCGAGAATGGCACGCGCACCGCGGGGTTGCCCTTGAGCGCCAGGGTCGCGAAGGGTTCTGGCAGCACGGCGATGTCTATCTTGCCCGCGACCAGGCTCGCGGCTATCTCGGGGTACGGCAGGTTGAACGACATGTGCAGGTCGGTATCAGGGTTCAGCCCCGCCTTGGGCAGGATGGTCCTCAGGAGGAACTCGGGCGTCGCGCCTTGCCCGGCGACGAAGACGTCCCTGCCCCGAAGGTCGGACAGCGAAACGATCGACGCGTCCGTCGTGAGGATCTTCACCATGCCATTGCCGACGACGGCCGCCAGCCGGTACTGCAGGCCCGCGTTGTACAGCTTCGCGGCCATGTTGACCGGGAGGACCGCCGCGTCGAGCTCGCCTGAAAGCAGCTTGGCGGCCATGGCATCGGCCGAGGGCACCGCCTCGACGGAGAGCGAGGCATTTTCGGGCAAGGTTGTCTCCCCCTCGAAGAGGTATATCATGCCGATGCCCGTGGGTCCCTTGAGCGCGCCTGCCCGAATGGTCATGGGCGCAAGCTGAATGCTCGCTTCTTTCGATTCCTTGCCTCCCATCGCGAACGACGGCAGCGATAGTAATGCGGTCGCGATGAAGGCGGCGATTATACGTTTCATATGGTTTCCTTTCAGCTGGATGCTTGGTCGGGTGCGCTTGGGACGGCACCTTCCATCCGCATCGATCCGCCATTGTAACGACCGGCAGGTATGCGGAACAAGGCCCGGAAAATAGCGCCTGCGCCTTGGCCGCTTTCATCGGGGTCGATTATTCAATATAGTAGAAGCATGCGATGCGACGTATGCGGTTCGAGCGACAGCGTTTTCTTCATCAAGCCGGACGGCTCCGACGGCGAGCTTCGCATGTGCAGATCGTGCGCGGCGGCCAGGGGCTATGCTTCGACGGATGAAGGCCAAGGCGCACCATCCGCATCGACCGCGTGTCCAGCATGCGGCTGGACCGCCGACCGACTCAAGTCTTCCGGCCGCCTCGGATGCCCGCGTTGCGCCGTGGCATTCAGGCGGGAGATCCTGGCCATCCTCAGGCGTTCCGGCAGGACTGCCAGCTACGAAGGCCGGACTCCCGGTACGGCGCCGGAAGACGTCGGCCGGCCCGCAGCGGCCGACGCACGCGCTGGAGAACTTGCCGAAGCGATACGCGACGAGGATTTCGAGAGGGCCGCCGCCATACGCGACGGGCCCGAGGGCAGCCCAGGAAGGCAGGAGCCATGACCGGTCCTGCCGCCAATCCGATACCCGTCGGCGATTATCCAGGATTCGACGTCATAGTCCGTTCGCGAGTCTCGTTGGAGCGCAATGTCGACGATGCGCCGTTCCCGCACTCGCTCCGCAAGGTAGAGGCGGCAACGCTCGCGATCCGGCTCGCCCAAGCGGTGAAGGCCGCAGGTTTCGAGGTGTCGAGGGCTGGAGAACTGGAACCGCGGTTCCGTGCCAACCTTGTCCAGCGGGAGCTGTACTCCCGCCCCTACATGCTGGACGACGACAACGTAGCGGCCCTGTGCCCCGATCGCGGACTCTGGATTGCCGTCAATGATTCGAACCACCTGTCGATTCGGGCGTCCAGGCCAGGGCTTGAGTTGCAGGCGGGTTGGAACGATGCGGTCGATGCCGAAAGGGCCGTGTCCCTGGCTTTGGGCGAGGGCTCCTGGGCCTTCGATTCCGAACTGGGCTACCTGATGTCGGAGGCGGCGTTCTGCGGGAGCGGGCTCTCCGCCTCCGTCACGCTGCACGCCCCGGCGCTCGTCATATCAGGACTCGCCGAGGCGGCTTTCAAACGGGCCATGGAGGCAGGCTTCATCGTCGCGGGCTCCTATTCCGGAATCACAGCCTCCGCCGGATCGCTCTTCGACATCGCGTTGCCGAAAGAGTGGCGCGATCCGGAAACATCGGCGCTCGGCAGGCTGGAGTCGGCGGCGAGGACGCTTGCGGAATACGAGCGACGCGCGAGGGAGATGTTGTTGACCGGCAGCTGGTGGGAGATTCTCGACGTCATCGGCAGGGCGGCCGGGAGCGCGGCCGGAGCCAGGCTGGTTTCGCGCGACGAAGCCGCCGAGATCGCGTCAGGGCTGAGACTGGGAATCGCCTGCGGCATACTTGAAGGCATCGGGCTGGAGTCGGCTACCGAGCTGTGGGTCTCCCTGGGGGCGCAATCGACAGGCGAAGAGAAACAAGACGAACCGGACGCCGCGAGAAGGGCGAGAGCCATGAGACACGCGTGCGACGGACTGCATTTCATCGAGAGGTACAGGAATGTTTAAGGGATTGACGAAAAGGGCCCAGCGGGCGTTGACGGTTCTCGCCCAGGAGGAAGCCAGGCGTTTCCACGCCGGGGAACTCGCCCCGGAGCACGTCCTCCTGTCGCTCCTGAACGAGACCGAGAGTACCGGCTGCCGGCTGCTTTCGTCCCTCAAGATGGATATGCGGGAATTGTCCCTGGAACTCGAGCGGTCCGCCTCCGGGCGGAAAGGCGGGTTCCTGCTCGGCGATGCGCCCCTGTCGAGGCGGCTCAAGTCGATGCTCGAGACCGCGGCCGAAGAGGCAAGGCTGATGGAAGGCGAGTACATAGGAACCGAACACCTTCTCATCGCCGCAGCCAGGGAGACGGGTTCAGTATTCGAGCAGTTCCTGTCGCGCTATGGGGTTTCCCAGGAGCAGCTGAGAGTCTCGCTCAAGCTGCTTCACGCCAGCATGGACCAAGAGAAGGAAAAGGACGCATCGCGCTCCGAGCAGCCCGCGCGCGGCTCCGGCCAGGCCCTGTCCTCGCTTGCGGCCCGCCGCCCCGGCAGCGGGGCGACGCCGTTGCTCGACGAGCATTCACGGGACCTGACGGCCCTCGCCCGAGCGGACGGGATTGACCCCGTCATAGGAAGGGATAGTGAGACCAGGCGGGTCGTGCGCATCCTCTCGCGCCGCAACAAGAACAACCCTGTCCTCATCGGCGACCCTGGAGTCGGGAAGACGGCCATCGTCGAGGGGCTTGCGCTCAGGATGGCCAGGGGCGACGTTCCCGACGGCCTGCTAGGGAAACGGCTTCTGGTGCTTGACATGGCTTCAATCGTCGCCGGCACGAAGTACCGCGGGGAATTCGAGGAGCGGCTCAAGAGGATAATGAAGGAACTGGCAGCGTCGGGCAACGTCATCCTGTTCATCGACGAGCTCCACACCATCATCGGCGCCGGAAGCGCCGAGGGGACGATAGACGCTTCCAACATGCTCAAGCCGGCGCTCTCGAGGGGGGAGCTCCAGTGCATAGGAGCGACGACGCTCGACGAGTACCGCAAGTACTTCGAGAAGGACGCCGCGCTGGAACGCCGGTTCCAGTCCATCCTCGTCGAGGAACCCACGATCGAGGAGTCGATAGATATCCTCAAGGGCATCAAGGAACGCTACGAGCGCTTCCACGGCATACGCTACGCGCCGGATGCCATCGAGGCTTCGGTACGCTTCGCCGATCGCTACGTTAGCGACCGTTTCCTGCCCGACAAGGCGATCGACGTTCTCGACGAGGCCGGCGCTAGGAAGAAAGTGGAAAGCCCGCTTCGGGGTACCGAACTGGGTTCCATCGAGGCGGAAATAAGGCAACTTACCGAGGAGAAACTGGCCCTCGTGTCGACCCAAAACTACGAACGGGCCGCGGAGGTCCGCGACCGGGTCCGCGAGCTCAAATCCCAGCTCGAAGACCTCAAAAGCAGGAGCCAGGCGGTGGCGGGCGATATCTTTACGGTAAGCGTCGACGACGTCCGGGCCGTCGTCTCCGAGATGACCGGCATTCCCGTCGAACGCATCGCGGAAGGCGAATCCAACCGGCTTGCCAGCCTTGAGAACGAATTGCACCGCCGGGTGATCGGGCAGGATTTTGCGGTCGGCTCGCTCGCCGCGGCTGTCAGGAGATCGCGGGCGGGAATATCCGACCCACGCAGGCCGCTCGGCTCCTTCATCTTCCTCGGGCCGACCGGTGTCGGGAAGACGCTCCTGGCAAAGTCGCTCGCCGAGTGCCTCTTCGGCAGCGAGGACGCCCTCATCAGGATAGACATGTCCGACTTCATGGAGCGGCACAACGCGGCCAGGCTTGTCGGAGCGCCGCCGGGCTACGTCGGCTATGACGAGGGCGGCATGCTGACTGAACGCGTCAGGCGCAAGCCGTACAGCGTCGTGCTGTTCGACGAAATCGAGAAGGCCCACCCCGACGTGTTCAACCTCCTTCTCCAGCTTCTCGAGGAGGGCGAGCTTCGCGATAACCTCGGGCACGCCGTGTCGTTCAGAAATTGCGTCGTCATCATGACGAGCAACGCGGGTACCCGCGAGCTGACGCGTGGCGCCAGGCTGGGCTTCGGTTCGGAAGCCAGGCGTTTTGACTACCAGGCGGTCAAGTCGGCTGCCCTCACCGAGCTCAAGCGATTGTTCAACCCGGAGTTCATCAACCGCGTCGACGAAGTGGTCGTGTTCCATCCCCTCGACCAGGTCCAGGTACGGGGGGTGCTCGAACTGGAGCTGTCGCAACTCAGGCGCCGGCTGGCGGAGCATGGGGTTGCCATCGAGTTCGACAAAAAGGCCATAGACAAGCTCGTCGGGGACGGCTACGACGAGGCGTACGGCGCCCGCCCTATGCGGCGCCTCATCACGAAACTAATAGAGGATCCTCTGTCGGCCATCATGGTCGACGGGAAGTGCCCGCCGGGCGCTACCGCGCGGGTCAAGGAAAAAGACGGCACGCTGAGCATCAAGATTGTGCGTTCATCGAAGTCGGCCCAGCCAGCAGTGAAAGCCGGCTAGTCGTTGTCCTTGCCGATGAGCTGCCTGAGTGACTTGAGGCGGGCTTCATCAATCTTGATGTGGAGATTCTTCTCCTGCGTCGGTATGACGAGGCCCTTGGGGCCGTTCTTGGCTCGCCTGAGGTACTTGGCGTGCGTGTAGTAGCAATCGCCGGAACCTGCCGAACGTCCCTTCGAGTAGTGCAGGGCGAGCGTGCCGGCGTCGAGGAGTATGTCGAGCGGAACGCTCTTGCCCGCCTTGGCCTTGATGAAGACGTACGAGCCCGAGTAATCCCGCGCATGGAGCCACAGGTCGTTGCCCCGTACATGGCGCCGCAGCAGTTCGTCGTTTTCAGTCGCCGACCTGCCTATCAGCAGGAGCCAGCCATCGCGCTCGAGCGAAAGGCCGGGAAACCGTTTGGGTCCTTGGACCGGTGACGATCGGTGTTTTGATAGCCATGTGCGGAGGGTATACGGATTCTCGAGGGCTTCGACGCGGGTCCGCTCAGATTCGAGCGATGCCATCGACGCGCGCAGTTCCTCGAGTTCGGCTGCCGTTTCTACCGAACCTGAACGCGCTTTCTTCGATTTTTCATACCAGGCCAGGGCGTTCTCGACGATCGACTTCGACGGATCGACCTGTATGACAACGGTGCCGTCCCGGTAGAAGTCTTCGGCCGTGACGGTCGGTCCGTCCAGGATGGCGGACTGGTTGGCCATCAGGATGTCGCCGAGCTGGCGGAAACGGTCGGCGTCGGCATAGCCCGCAGCCGCCTTCCCGAGAGCCGCCATGCGCGTCTCCATGGCTGCCCGCTTCTGGTCCAGGAGCTTCAAGGCTCGCTCGAGCAGCGCCGCCCTGGAAAGCTCCGACCCGTGCTCGGCGTAGTACGCGTCTATCCTCTCGTTGAACGATCCTTCGCCGGGCATTTCCCGCACCGGGAATTCGCGCGGGGGTGGTCCCCCGGGCAGGGGGGCGTAGCGGCCGCCGGACAGCTCTCCCCTGGAAGGTTTTCTAGCGAGGGCGTCGACTATGGTCCCGTCGGGCATGGTCAGGATCAGGTTGGCCGCGCCGGACCAGAGCCTGGCGAAAAGCAAGCGCTCGCCTTCGTCCTTGCCTATGCGCAGTTTGACTATCCGCTCGGCTCCCAGCTGCTCCACCGATTCTATGCGGGCGCCGCGTACCTGCGCCCGAAGAAGCTCCATGAAGCGTTGCGGTTTCTCGGCTTTCGGTATCGGCAACCTGGTAGCGTGCACGCGGCAGGCGCCATGCGCGACGCAGAACAGGAGTTCCGTCGCCGCCCCCGGTTTCCAGCATGAAAGCACAAGCGTGTCGTATGACGGCTGGACAACCTTCTGTATCTGAGCGCCTACCAGGTCGAGCTCCGACAGGACGAGGTCTATCTCGCGCCAGTTGAGTGACACCTAGGCTCCGTGGCAGTGCTTGTACTTCTTCCCGGAACCGCAGGGGCAGGGATCGTTCCTGCCGACCTTCGGATACGTCCTGACTACCGTCGCGTTTCTCGGCGCTGCTCCCTGGGCCATCGCTCCCGACGAAGCCTGTGCCTTGGCGGCCTGGGCAGCCTGGGCACCACCGAACTGGCCGAGCTCCTCGTGCCTGGTCTCGCCGCCGGAGGCCACGGGCCTGATGGTCCGTTCCTCCTGCTTCTGGATGCGGACGAGGTACAGCGTACTGGCGACGCTGCGCCGTATGTCTTCTATCATGGCTTCGAACAGCTCGAAGCCTTCGAGCTTGTATTCGAGCAACGGGTTCTTCTGCGCGTAATGGCGAAGGTAGACTGCTTCACGCAGGGCTTCCATGTTCTCGAGATGGTCAAGCCACTTCTGGTCGATGGCGGAAAGATACTTCCATCGCAGGAAATGGTTGAGGTTGGCGGAGCCGGCCATCGCCAGCTTCTCTTCGAGGTCGCGGTCGAGTTCTGCAGTCGCCGTGGCCTTGAGGTCCTCGACCTGCCTTGCCTGCGGTTCGTCCGACCTGAACGGCAGTGTGAAGCCGAAGGTCGCCTTGAGCGTATCCTGGATGGTCGCCCAGGCTGTTTTCTGGTCCGCCTTGAGGTCTGTCTCGTACTGATCGAGGATGACGTCGAGCATCTCGCGTGCCGAGGAAACGACGCGCGCCGATATGTCGCTGTCCTTGACGATGGCATCCCGCTGGTCGTATATGAATTTCCTCTGCTGGTTGAGGACGTCGTCGTACTCCAGGAGGTGTTTGCGGATGTCGAAGTTTCGTTCCTCGACGCGCTTCTGGGCGTTCTCCATCGTCCTGTTGAGCAGCGGATGGTAGATCGGCTCGCCTTCCTTCATGCCGACCTTCATCATCAGCCCCTTCAGGTTGGTACCCCCGAAGAGTCGCATGAGGTCGTCGTCGAGCGAAATGAAGAAGCGCGAGCGTCCCGGGTCTCCCTGACGGCCGGACCGGCCGCGCAGCTGATTGTCGATGCGGCGCGATTCGTGCCGCTCGGTTCCCAGGACGTAGAGGCCGCCGGCGGCCTTGACCTCCTCGTAATCCTTGCGCCATGACTCGTATTCCAAGGCAAGCACCTTGCGGTAGGTTTCCTCGTCCGCCGCGGTCCCGGCCTTCCGCCTGGCCCTGTACTCAGGGTTGCCGCCGAGCTTGATGTCAGTTCCGCGGCCGGCCATGTTCGTCGCTATGGTGACGGAACCCTTCGCGCCAGCCTCGGCGATGATCGTCGCCTCGCGTGCGTGGTTCTTGGCGTTCAGCACTTCATGCTTGACGCCTCGCCTGGTGAGGGCCGCGGACAGCCTCTCGGACTTGTCGATGCTGACGGTACCGACGAGCATCGGCTGGCCCTTGGCGTGGGCTTCGGCTATCTCGTCGCATATGGCCTCGAATTTTTCAGCTTCGTTGAGGAACACCAGGTCGTCCTCATCGAGGCGGGTGACCGGCCTGTTCGTCGGCACGACGACGACATCGAGCTCGTATATCTTCTGGAACTCGACCGACTCGGTCTCCGCCGTTCCCGTCATGCCGGCAATCTTGTCGTACATGCGGAAATAGTTCTGGAAGGTGATGGTGGCCAGCGTTCGGTTGCGCCTTGCTATCTTGATGCGTTCCTTGGCCTCGATGGCCTCGTGGAGCCCGTCCGAATAACGCCTGCCGTGCAGGATGCGCCCGGTGAACTCGTCCACTATCTGCACGAGCCCGTCCTGCACCACGTACTCGGTGTCCTTGTGGAACAGCTCGCGGGCGCGTACCGCCTGGGTAAAGTAGTGGACGAATTCAAAGTTCTGCTCGTCGAACAGCGAACCCTGGATCAAGCCGCGTTTCCTGAGCGCGGCCTCGATCTTGTCGAGTCCCGCCGAGGTGAAGGAGACTTTCTTGTTCTTCTCCTCTATCTTGTAGTCGCCGACAAGTTCCTCGCCTTCCTCTTCCTTGGGGTACTCGCCGGTCTTGGGGTCCTTCTGGACCTCGACGAGCTGGGGGGCGAGGCGCACGACCTCGTTGATCTTGAAGGTGTCGTCCTCGGCTGCGCCGGAGATGATCAGAGGGGTCCTGGCCTCGTCGACCAGGATGGAGTCGATTTCGTCGACGATGCAATAGTGGTGGTTGCGCTGGACCCTGTTCGACGGGTCCATCGTCATGTTGTCCCGGAGGTAATCGAATCCGAACTCGTTGTTCGTGCCGTAGGTGATGTCCTTCGAATAGGCGAGACGCCTCGCGTCGTTGTCCATGTTCGAAAGGATCGCGCCTACGCTTACGCCAAGGTACGAGTAAATGGTCCCCATCCAGAGCGCGTCGCGCTCAGCCAGGTAGTCGTTGACCGTGACCACGTGGACGCCCTTGCCCTCGAGCGAATTGAGGTAAGCCGCAGCGACCGACGACAGCGTCTTGCCTTCGCCTGTTTTCATCTCCACGATCTGGCCGTGGTGGAGCACGATGCTGCCGAGAATCTGCGTGTCGAAGGATCGCTCGCCGAGCACCCGTCTTGCCGCCTCCCGCGCCAGCGCGAAAGCCTCGGGAAGTATGCTCTCGAGCGACTCCCCTGCGGCGACGCGGCTGCGGAAATCGCTTGTCATCGCCTTGAAATCGTCCGGCCGGAGCGACATTGCCCAAGCCTCGCGTTCGTTGACCGCATGAAGGAGAGGCAGGAGTTTCTTGATGTCTCGCTCGCGCTTCGATCCGAAGAGCGCTGTCAGGGGGTTGAACGCCATGGGGCTTAATCTATATCTTTTCAGGACTAGCGGTCAAGGTTAGAGCCAATTTCAAAAGTCAGTTACTTTTGAAATTGGCTCTGCAGTTTCTCGCTTTTCTTGCCAATAGCAAGAAAAGCTACGAAATCTGCGCATGCCAATGAAGCTTTTTCAAAATGCGTCTGCATTTTGAAAAACCCTCGTTGGTCATTGTATTGGAGGTCGACGCGTGCGACGTGCTGTATCAGGCGGTTTTTCTTGCGGCGCGACGATACTCGCCATCGCCATCACGACAGCGCTCTCTGCTTCGTGCGCCGATTCGCGTGCGGTGATGAGTCTCCAGAGGGAGCAGCTCTTCTCGCTCGGTTACGGCGTCCTCGAGGACCAGCTCAACCTTTTTGACCTGGAAGGCGACGCGCCTCCGCAGAAGACCCGGCTTGCGATGCGCGACGGGATATTTTTCGTATCCAACGGCAACGCGGCCAAGGTCCTCACCCTTTCGTCGTTCGGGGACCTGCTCGCGATGGTCTACAATCCGGAACGCAATCCGCCTCCCGTAGCGCTGCAGCCGGTCGAGGCCGGAGCCGCCGCGCAGGGCCGCACCGCCAAGCCGTACCCGTTCTTGTCGCCTGGAGAGATAGCCGTAGATTCAAAGCGCACCATTTTCGTGGAGGACCGTGTTCCCGACGGCAGGAGGTCATACGACGACTCCATGAAGGCCAGCCTGGAATACGTCGTCCTGCGCTTCTCGCGCGACGGCGAATACCTCGACTATCTCGGCCAGGAAGGGGTTGGCGGCACGCCATTCCCCCGCCTTTCCGGCCTGTACATAAGCGCCAACGATGACTGCGTCGTCGTTTCGCTCACTGGCGAGGGCTGGACGGCCTTCCGTTTCGATCCGAGGGGATCGCTTCTGTCGACGATTTCTATCAGGCGCAACGACCTTCCGCATCCGCCCGGCGAGACGGCGTACATCGCGTCCATGGACGGTATCGTCGCCTCGCCTGACGGTAGCGGACTGATCCTCAAGGTCGACTACTACCGCGAGATCGTCGACGAAGCGACGCATACCCAGTCGGGCATAGATTTTTCATCTTCCTGGGGCTGGGTGATGGACGGAGCCACCGGCGCCTATGTCGATCGTTTCGAGCTCCCTTCCTTCGAGTCGATCGCGGGAAACAGAGACGGGGAGCCGGTGGTTGCCCGCGCCTGGGAATTGGCTGGAGCGGCCGCTGGATCAATTTTCCTCGCGGCCGCCGATGAAGACGGCGCGACGTATTACGGGCTCTTCGATATGCGATCGAAGACCCTCAAGCGTTTCGCGCTCCAGGTCGATCCCGAGGACCTTCTGTATACGGCCTTCTCCCTGTCGCCGGACGGCATCCTGTCGGCGATACTCGCCTCTCGATACGAGGCCCGCTTCGTCTGGTGGCGGTTCGACAAGATGCTTGGGGGACTGGCGAAGTGAAGCCCCTCGTCCGTTTCGCCGAGGCGCTCGCTGCCGATGCGACGACCAGGGACCGTTACGGCCTTTCTGACGACATGCTGATGGAAGCGGCCGCCATCGGCATGGCCGCCAGGATCGAATCCGACGAATCGCTCGCCGCGGCGATGGATTCCGCATCGGTGCCCGCCGCCGCGATCTGCGGCCGCGGCAACAACGGCGGCGACGCGCTGGCGGTGCTTCGCCGGCTGGCCTTCTCGGGAAGGAACGGGCTCGTCGCGATCGTCCAGGACAATCCAGGCCATGCGACGTCAAGGAGGCTCGACGAGGCGGGACTTGCGGGCGTCACGATACTGTCTCCCGAAGACGGGGACAAGGCTCGCCTTGCGGTGAGTTCCGCCGGTCTGGTGCTCGACGGGCTGTCGGGAGTCGGCTTCAGGGGGCCAAGGCGGCAGGAGAACTCAGGGCTTGCCGCGCTGGTCGACCATGCCCGCGGCCCGGTGATAGCCATCGACGTTCCCTCGGGTACCGGTCCGCTTGCCGATCCCGGGTCGGATCCGCAGCCTCCCGTCGCCGCCACCCGTACGCTGTGCATCGAGCCGCTGAAGGCCGAGCTGTTCTACCCCGGCTATCGACGTTTCTCGGGCGTCGTGGTGCCCGTCGGCGGTGTCTTCCACCATTCGGCCGGATCCTCTTCCACCATTTCGCTGCTGGACAAGGGAGACCTGGGGTCGTTTCTGCCGGGCATAGACCAAGACTACCATAAGGGCCACCGAGGCGCCTTGTGCGTTTTCGCCGGTGCCGTCGGCTCGACCGGCGCTGCAGCGCTCTGCGCCCGCGCCGGCTCTGCGTCCGGCGCTGGCAGCGTTACCCTCCTTGTACGCGACGCCATCGTACCGGTGCTGTCGGGTTTGCTCGTTTCGCAGATGGTCAGGCCGGTTTCCAGCCCCGGCACCCGGCGCTTCCAGGCCGTCGTCGCCGGACCGGGCTGGGGCGAGGACGAGGCGAACGCACGGATCCTCGAGGAGTTGTGGAACGCCGCCCTGCCTCTCGTGCTCGACGCGGACGCGCTTGGCCTGTTGGCCGCGGACCGCAAGTCCGGCAGATGTTCTCCGCTCGTGCTGACGCCTCATCCAGGGGAATTTGCGCCGCTGGCGGCTGTTGCGGCGG
>PGXR01000071.1:0-6745 GCA_002839245.1 Spirochaetae bacterium HGW-Spirochaetae-7
ATGCGCATGTCGATGGCCCTCCCGTTGGCTGAAACGGGTTCGGCCAGCGCGGCGATGGCTCCCCGGGGTACCGGACGGCCCTTGTTGCCCGATAGCAGGAGCAGCGTTCCGCACATTGCAGCGGAAAGCCGTGCCGAACCGCGGGGGCCGTACAGACGCCCCTTGTCGATGACGAGCAGTCCCCGCTCAAGTTCCAGTCGGTTTCCCGAGCGCGCCTGGACACGGGCGAGGAGTTCGGCTTCAGTCCATGGCTCCCTGATGTAGTCGGCGCAGCCTGAATCGAAGCATTCCCGAGCCATGCCGGCTGGACCGCTGGCTATGACTATGCCCGAAGCCAGCCCCGCCGGCCAAGACAGGAACCGGAGGGCGGGTACGACGGTAGCGTCGAAGTCCTGACCGGAACCCGATGGAGGCCGGTCGCAAAAGAAAAGGGAGAACGGTGACCCGTCCTCCCCCTTCGTAGCCGCCTTGCCGTATTCCTCTTCGTCGCCAACGAAGAGCAGGCGCATGGACTAAGCCTGGCCAGCGGGTTCCGTGGATGCGTCGCCTATCATCTTGCGCTTCAGGTCCTCCAGGAGCATGTCCGCCCCGGCGCCTGATGACTCGAGCTTGGCGAATTCCTTGTCGAGTGAAGAAGACTGGGACAGGTCCGCCAGTTCCGCCTGCGCATCGGCGCGTGCTTCTAGCTCGTCGACCTTTTTAGCCATTCGGTCGAAGGTATCGAAAGCGCTGGTGTTGCCCGAAACGCTCGCCAGGGTCGTCTGTATCTTCTGCTGGGCTTCGGCCCGCTTGGCGCGCGCTACGAGGATGTTCTTCTTGCGTGATGCTTCGTCGATCTTGTTCTGGAGCTGCCTCAGCGTGTCCTTCAGCTTCTCGACCGATGCTTTCTGGGCTTCCCATTGCGGCTTGAGCTGGAGGTAGTACGTCTCGGCTTCCTGCTTGCGCAGGAGTGCTTCCTTTGCGAGGTCGTCCCTGGCAGCCTTGACGGCGATGACAGCCTTGCGTTCCCATTCGTCGGATAGCCGTTTCTGTTCCATGAGGTCGCGTTCGAGTTTTTTCTCGTCCGCTATCGCCATGGCGACGGCCTTTTTCGACTCTATCATTTGCTGGTTCATGTCGACGACCAGCTGGTTGAGCATCTTCTCGGGATTTTCGGCCTTGTTGATCATATCGTTTATATTTGACGATAGAACCGTCTTGAGCCTGTCGAATATTCCCATGGTCGTAAGCCTCCTGTGGATCAGCCCCGGAACGCGCCGAGGACGTCGTAATGCCTGGACAGGGCCAGTCCTATCGAATCTAGGGCCGCTTCGAACTCCGGTTTGTCCATAGTGTCGTATTCAAGCGTATCGATGAGGACGATGTCGTCGCCGTCAAGCCCGTACGCGCCATGCACCATGTCGGTACCGTTGAGGCGGAGCAGCTTCTCGAATAGATCGTTTCGCCTCGCGGAATGGATGTCCATGACCTTGGCCCTAACTACGACGATAGGCTCGTCGAGCGTCACGGTGATGCCTGGGAGGCCTTTGGCGTTATCGTCGATGTAGAAAGCGCTCGGCGAGACCTCCTGATAGGAGATGTCCAGATCCATGAGATACGACTCGATCTTGGTCATACCCGCCATTGGTTCCTCCTCTTAACGGTTTGGAGCTCGATGCGGTACTGCCTGGATCAACCCAGGAAAACCTGCCCCGAGTTGTCGATTGCCAGGATGGTCTTGCACTCCGAGCAGCGGAAACGTCCGGGCTTGGCGGCTTTGAGTTTCTTTGTGCAGATGGGGCACGAGAAAATCTTGGGGAAAACGGTTTGGGAGCTGACCTGCGAACCCTGGTGGAAATACGCGGTTGCTTCCTCGAGGTTGTCCTTGATGTTGAAGAACTGCGAGAACCCGAGGAGCTGAAAGACCTCATAGACTTTCGGCTGGATCTCGAGCAGCACTATGTCCCCACCCCGCGGCTTGACTGCCTTCAGGAATGCCGTGAACGAGCCTATTCCGGTCGACGATACGTAGTTGAGTCCGCCGCAATTGAAGATGAGGCGTGAAAAACCGCCGTCTATGGCTTTCCCGACACGTTTCTGGAAGAAGTTGGAATTGTACGTATCGATATAGCCTGTCAGGAAAAGAGCCAGGCAGTTGTCAACATGATCGATTTTTTGGAGCCGGATTTTCAGGCTATCGTCCTTTTCGTCGTCGAAGCCAGGAACGATATCATTATTTGCCATGGTACTCCTCTTCCATCGAGCGCGCTTTTCTATTGCCAGCCATCGATTCTATGATGATCATAGGCTGTCGTCAATGGCTTGTCAAACCGATACTGAAGCTGAAATATGCCGCAACGCAAAAAAATACACGCATTCGACGATATTTTCGGCTATTCCGGTCGCTTTTTAAAGTCCCATTCGTTTCGGCTGCAATCATAGTGCATGAAGCCCCCGGTCGGCAACGATTATCGCGCCGTTGGCAAGATCCATACCGCCGGAAACAAGATAGCAAGCCAGGCTGGCCAGCTCCGCGGAAGGGATGAGCCCTCCCCTGGGAGAAGCCTCCGTCAGCTGGGCTTTCATGGCTGGATCAAGGTATTCGGTGTCGACGAAGCCTGGACAGAGTACTGCGCACGAGACTCCGCGCGGGCCGAATTCGGTCGCAATCGACTTGGCCACGACGCCGAGTCCAGTCTTGGCCGCAGCGTAGGCCGCGTTAGACTTGAAGCCGCGGATCGCGTCGGTCCTGGTGCCTCCGAAGAGTAGTATTCGGCCAAACCCCCGGCCCGCCATGGATATGGCTGCCGCGGAGGCGACCATGCCTGGCAGGGCAAGGCAGGCGAGCGTCACGAGCCGCCAGTCGGCCGGCTCGGTCATGGCCAGCGTCTTGTAGACAAAGGGGCCGTATGCGAACACGACGACATCGCTCGACCGGGCGGCGTCGAGCAGGGATTCCGGCACTTCGCCTTCAGAGAGATCCGCGCAAATCGTCGAAACCTCGCCGCCGAGCTCCCGCAGCGTCGCCGCCTTGCTGGCCAGGCGTTCCGGGTCATGCCCGTGCACCGTGACGAGCGCGCCGGCGGAGGCCGCCGCGCGGGCAACCGCGTAGCCTATGCCGCCGGAACCACCGACTATCAGCGTGCGAAGTCCGGCGAGGCTTTGTTTCGAGGGCGTCCCCGTGTTGTTCTCCATGGCACCGTGTACTATAGTCGCACCGTCGCGCCGAGTAAACCTGGAAACGGCGGCCGATACGGAGGAACGCTGAATGCGTGATGATCCCGCGCCCGCAACGTTGGCGGTCGTGCTGTGCCGCGTAGAGGGCTCGATAAACGTCGGAGCCGCCTGCAGGGCCATGAAAGCCATGGGCATTTCCAGTCTCGTGCTCGCGGACTGCCCCGGATACGACGAGATCACCGTCAGGACCCACGCGCTCCAGGCCTGGGACGTATTCGAGTCGGCGGAACGCCGGTCGACCCTGTGGGAAGCGCTCGATGGATTCTCGCTGGCGGCCGGGTTCACTCGGCGCGTCGGGCAACGCCGCAAGGAGAACGTCGCGCTTGAGCGTTTCGCGGCCATGCTCGCTTCCCGCGACGGCGCGCCGGTCGCGCTGGTGTTCGGCAACGAGCGCGATGGCCTCTCCGACGCCGAACTGGCCCTTTGCGACGAGGCCGTCGGCATCGACACTTCAGTCCTGTTCCCGTCGCTCAACCTTTCGCACGCCGTACAGATCGCCTGTTGGGAGGCGCGCAAGGCCTTGCGCGCCGGGAAACCGGGTACCGTGTCCAGGATGGCCGCGCCGCGCTCCTCCACCCGGCGGGCAGCCAAGGAAATCGCGGACGCGCTGCAGGCGGCGGGTTTCTACAAGCTGGCCGGGCGACCGGAAGCAGAGTCTTTCATACGAAGCGTTGCGGCGAGGGCTGCGCTGTCGGAATCGGAGCTGGAACGTTTTTCCTCGCTCTTCCTGAAGCTTGGCGCGCTGCCGGCTTCGGCTCCTTGACCGCGACACCAGTCGATAGTACGCTTTGAATCGGACCTGAGCCTGCCTGAGGAGGCTCGACGGAGGCTTGCATGAAAAGAATGTTCTGCGCGACCGTGGCGGCCGTCGCTTTCATTTCGCTGGCGGCTGCTCAAGGCGCTCCTCTCGGAGAAGGCACCTTCGTGGGTCGGGTAGACCTTCGCGTCGGCATAGCCAGGCTTGCCGAGATCGCGGCCGCGGATGACCGGGCCAGCCTGGCGGAGTATTCCGGCGATACCGCCGTCCTGCTGTTCGGCACGCTCTCCCGACCTGCCGTATCCAGCGAGGAACCTTTCGAGGCGGTCGTGGAGTTTCTCGAGGGCGAGTGGATCGGCACGTCGAAGATCCTGCTGCATCGCGTCTATCTCGTGTTCAGGGGCGACGACTACCGTGAATTCCTCAAGGGCTCCTCGGGACGGCGAACCGTGGTCCTGGCGCGGGACGCCACCATGCGCGTCTCGCCCGACGGAGCCAGGGACGTATACCTGAACGCGATTTCGCTTCGCCCCATCTTCTGATCAGAACAGGGACGCCTGCCAAGGCGCTTCGGCGCCGTCGAATTCGATGTCGACGGGCTTTATCTCGTGGTTCCTGCCCGACATGACGGTGGCGCGACAGACGGCGTTCCTGAGTTCCCTGACGTTTCCCGGCCAATCCCATGAGGCCAGCTTTGACATGGCGCCGCGTGAGATGCGTTTGCCGGGGCTGAATTCCTCGATGAACGACTCGGCGAGAATCGGGATGTCTTCCTTGTGGTCCCGCAAGGCGGGCATCCTGAGTACGAGAGTATCTATACGGTGGACGAGTTCCGGCCGAAAACGCGCGCCGTCTCCGAAAAGCGGAGCGTTGGTCGCAGAGAGGATGCGGACGTCGTAGCTGACGGGGTCGACTGAACCGACGCGCGCGCCGGTGCCCGTCTCCACCGTCCTGAGGAATTTTGCCTGGACCGTCAATGAAAGCTCCCCTATCTCGTCGAGGAACACCGTCCCGCCGCAGGCTGACTCGAAAACGCCCTTGGAATCGTGGGCATCGGTGAATGCGCCCTTGACAGTGCCGAACAAGTGGCTCTCCGCCAGCGTCTCCGGGATGGCGGCGCAGTCGACGGGAAGGAACCTGCTTGCCGACCGTCTTGACGCCTGGTGTATCGCCGCTGCGGCCAGTTCCTTGCCGGTGCCGCTCTCCCCGAGTATCAGCACCGGGGCATCGTGCGCCGCGTACAGCGCTATGCGCCTGGCGACCTCCCTGAGTGCCTCGCAGTCGCCTATGAGTCCCCGCCCCCTTGCGCTGCCGGCTTGGCCGCATCGCCCTGTCTTCGGAGACCATGGCCCTTCCGGGTCGGAAGCCGATTCTGCCGACGCCAGGCGTACGGCCGCAAACAGGGGCTCGGCACGGTATGGTTTCTCGACGTAGCCGGAGGCTCCGCGGCGCCTGGCATAGTCTATGGCGGTATCCATAGAGGCGGTGCAGATTATTCCAGCCTTGGGATCGATACGGGCGGCCGCTCCGAGCGGATCGTAATGCCCGTCGACGCTGCTGCTGGCGACGTCGATGACCAGGATATCCGGCTTCGATTCTTTTGCCAGCTCGATGGCCTCTCCTACGGTCGCGCACGAACGGACTTCATACCTGACCGCCAGCAAGGCCATGGCGGTCTTGCGATCGTCATCGTTCGCGTCGACGATCAATACTGTCTTCATGGAATGAAATTCGGCCACTTATTCTTGCATGTCAATAGTAAAATATCGATAATAAATAGAATGTTTTGAAGTAATGTCCTTTGCCGATCCGAGCCTCTCCGCGAGACAGTTGCGTACGATGGCCGGATAAAGTAATGTATGCAGTAACATTGACGTGATTCTGAAAGTTGGAGATACACGATGGCAAGCAGCGAGCTGGTCGTAGACGTTACGAAGATCAAGAAGGCGGCACACAGCGCGATTCCGCTGACGATAACCACCTACACCCTTCCGCACGAAATAGAAGTGTATATCGAAGAGGTCCTCGAGGTCTTCCTCGGCGAACTCGGTCAGGCCAGGATCAAGGATTATCTGGTCTACTGCCTGCGGGAACTGGCGGTGAACGCGAAGAAGGCCAACACCAAGCGGGTCTACTTCGAAACGAAGGGGCTGGATTTGAAGGATCCGGCCGAGTACGAGGAAGGGATGCGTTCCTTCAAGGCCGATACGATGGAGAACCTCGCCTTCTACCTGCAGAAGCAGAAGGAGAAGCAGTATTACATCAAGATAATATTCCAGGCTCGCGGCTCGAACGTCATCCTCGAGGTCCGCAACAACGTGGAGTTGACCAGGACCGAGTACCTGCGGATACAGGACAAGCTGGCCCACTCGCGAAAGTACGAAACCCTGGAGGAGGCGATGTCCCAGGTCCTGGACGCGTCGGAGGGCGCGGGGCTGGGTCTCGTCATCCTCGTCCTCATGCTCAAGAAGATGAGCCTGGACGAGGATTGCTTCGACATCCATACCGACAACGGCGAGACCGTGGCCCGCATCAACGTCCCGGTCGCGGCGGCGAAGATCGAGAGCCTGTCTTCGCTGACCGACGAGCTCGTCAGGCAGATCACCAGCCTGCCGCATTTCCCCGACAACATCCTTACGATCCAGCGCCTTATAGCCGACCCGAAGAGCGAGATGGTCGACATTGCCAGGAACATCTCGACGGACCCGGCGATGACCGCCGACCTCCTCAAGCTGGTCAACTCCGCGCAATTCATGCTCCCGAGGCGGGTGG
>PGXR01000071.1:6772-19398 GCA_002839245.1 Spirochaetae bacterium HGW-Spirochaetae-7
GGTGGACAACATCGTCGATGCCGTCAAGCTCGTCGGGCTCCGGGGCATCAAGAACCTGCTGTTCTCCTACGGATCCCAGAAGATCCTGGCCAGCCAGAAGGGCCTCGACCAGAAGGTGCTCTGGGATCACAGCTACCGCTGCGCCTACTACGCCTACAACCTGGCCAAGAATTTCAAGCCGGGGAACCGGGCCCTCCAGGACGACGCCTACGTCGGCGGCATGCTCCACGACATGGGCAAGATCATCTTCTCGTCGATACACCCTGAATTGCTCGATCACATCAAGGCGTTCTGCGACACCAAGGGTATCGAGAGGGGCACCTTCGAGGATTTGGCCGGAGGCATGAACCATTCGGAGATTGGCGCGCGGGTCGCCGAGAAATGGAATTTCCCCGAGTCGCTGGTCGCTGCCATCCGTTTCCACCACGAGCCCGCGTTGATGACCACGGACTTCAAGGATGTGGTCTTCGCCGTCTATCTGGCCAATGTCTTCTGCGAGTACGAGACGGGCAGCATGGCCTGGGACCAGATTGAGTCGATAGTATTGCAGGATTACGGATTCCTGAGCGACAAGCAGTTCGCCAGGACCGTCGAGCAGTTCGGCGAAGGATTCAGGCAGGAGTCGATAAAGCAGAGGGAAACGCCGGCTTCCAAGCACTGACGACCTGCCGGGAGTCCCAGGCGGCGATGAAATCCAGCGTGTAGCGCTGGAAGCCCCCGAACCAGGTTCGCTCCAGTTCGGCTCCCGCCCTGGTAATGAAGCGGTAGTGCCAGCTTTCCCAAACGTAGCCGGTCACCGCTTCTCCGTCCATGGGATAGGACAGGGAAAACCCGAAGCGCCAGGCGTTGGTCGCGAGCCATATCCCCGCCTTCGTGGCCGCGAACGAGTCGTCGATGCTGCCGAAGTCGATCGCCGTCCCAAGCTGGTGCTGCGAAGTTCCCGGCCTAGCCGAGAACCGCGACGCCTCCGACTCGCCATACCGGGCGGCGTAGCGCTTGAACAACTGGTCCTGGTAAGCGTACGAGCGATAGGATGACGAGAACACCAGAGTTACACCATCCTTCCGCGCAGCCTCGTCCATGGCGAGCACGGCGGCCATGACGGGCTTCCTGAGCCGCAGATCCTGGCGCGATACCGAGAGAGGATAGTCGTTCAGCGATACCAGGTCAGCCGGTTCGAACCCGGGATGCAGCGCATGCTCCTTGTCGACCTGGGTGAGGAGACCGCCCGACGCCTTCGATTCATCGAGCGCGGCGCCAAGCAGCGTGAAGAACCGTTCCGGATCGGCACGGATCGCCGCTTCGGAACGCGCCGCGACGTCCGGGGGCAGGACCGACAGGGCTCTAACCGCCGATGCCACCCTGGGGTCGTCGCGCGCTGCCGTACCCGGGGTTTCCCGCGCGTTGGGCGAACCACCGCCGCATGAGACGAAGGCCAAGCCTGTCGCGATTATCGATGCCGCCATGAGCCTCTTCATGCCTCGACTCTACTCATTGCCGCTCCGGTGGGCAATAGCGCCGGCATTGGGTACGGCCCTGCCTTCACAACCGGGTTCACGCGTTGTATAGTATGAAGGCATTGCTTCGATACGAACCGTAGGCCTGAAGGCTCTGCGAACCATACATACGGCGGGATTACTTATGGAAATTGAAAATACTGCATTCGACGAGCGCATCAGGTCAGCGCTCGAGAGGCTCTGTCCGGGGCGGCCGGGCAAGATCGCGGCCGAGCTGTCCGAAAACATAAGGACCGGCGGCGCCGTGGCACGCGTCAGGCTTGGGGCGGCCCGCGATCCGGTTCTGATGGCCGCGATTGCCGACCGTCTTGCCGACGAGCCGGGACTCAAGGCCCTGGTCGTAGCTCCGGGCGATCGCGACGTGGCCGGTCTCAAGGAAGCGTTCGACGCCGTTGGCGGACGGGCCGGGTTGACCTGCTCGACTATTGGGCGCGACAGCGCCGCCGACGAGGCCGATGCCGTGATAGGCTCGATCGACGCGATCGCCTCGCGCTCGGCCGCCGGTACCCTCGACGCGCGAAGCTTCGAGCTCGTCGCCCTGAGCGACCTTGACGCCATGGCCGACGCCGCGAACGCCGCCATGCTGCGCCGGGCGCTGGGGCCTTCGACGCCGTCGCGAAGGGTCATTGCCTTCTCCTCCGACCTGCATCCAGCCGGCCGGTCGATAGCGCGGGACCTTGTCGGCACCTTCGAGGAACTGGAGTTCGAAGCCGAGGGAGAACGCTCGAGGGCGGCGGAGAGCACGACCTACCTTGTTTCCGCCGAGGACAAGATCCGCCTGCTGCTTGGCATCATGAAGGCGACCGCGACCAGGCCGTTCGCTGTCTTCTGCGACGTGCGGGGTACCGCCGAGGACGCCATGCGGCGACTCCGGTCTGCCGGCATACGCGTGGAATACATCCTTGGCAACCTGCCCCGGAAACGGGCAGTCCTCGAATCGGTGAAGTCAGGCGCATTCGAAGCCCTCGTCATGACGGACGAAGGCGCCGAAGGGCTGACGGGAAGCTGGGCGGCCGCGGTCGTCAACTGGGACCTTCCGCTCGAGGCAGAACCGTACATGGAGAGGCTCGAGCACCTTGACTCCTCCATACCGACCGCCAAAGTCTACAACTTCGCCTGCGAGCGGTACTCGTTTGGAATCCCGGCGATAGAACGCGCGCTTGGCGCCTCGCTCGGGGCAGTTGCTCCTGACCAGTCGATGATGGCCCCTGCCGAGGCCGTCGCCGTTTCCGCGAGGCCGGATGACAGGAATCCAAGGCGGTACCCCGAATCAGGCGGCGGCGATCGAGGGAGCGTCAGGCGGAACGACGATGACAGGCGCGACAGGGGTGGTCAGTATGACGGCCGCTATGTCCGTGCAATCCAGGCCGACATCGCCGCCATTACCGGCGGAGGCGCCTTGAGCGACGCGAAGCCCGCCGCGGCGGACCAGGACGCTCCTTCCAGGAAACGGGGACGGGGAAGCAGGGCAAGGAAGGGAAACGCTCCCAAGCAGCCGGCGAAAACCGTAGCAAAGGGCTCGCCCAGGCAGGAACGGCCGGAAGCGCCTCGGCAGCGCGACGACTCAGCGTCCCGTGAAGCCCAGGCATCAAAACAGGGCAACAGGCAGCGGCGGGGTTCCAGGGGCAAGTCCGGCGGCGCCCGCCTGTCGGATCCCTATTCCGTGAGCATGGAGGAGCGCCTCCGCCTGTACCGGGAACGCTACGGCTCGGCAGGCAACTCTTCGGGCAACGCCGGCGGGAGCAAGCCCGGCAACGGCGATGGCGGCAGGCCGAGGAATGGGTCGAAGCCCGACGACCGCAGGAAAGGGCCACGCGACGGATCGGCCGCCGCGGCGCCGACCAGTTCCCAGAAAGCGCCTGATTCCGGCAACAAGCCCAAAGGGCTCGTCGGAGCCATCAGGAACCTTTTCGGGAAAAGGAAATAGGCCGGGTTCTGGCACCGCACGATGCGGATTCCCGCCGGCGCGATGCGACGGAGGTGTGATACGCCGATATTCTGCATCCACAACGCCACGCTCCTCGCCGGATACGCCCGGATGGAGAGTTGCGCCGTACTGGTCGAAGACGGCAAGATTGCCGACGTCTTCTCGGAGAAGCGCTTCGCCCAGAAGACTTTCCCGCCTGGTGCCACGATATACGATGCCGGCGGGGCGTATCTCTCGCCCGGCTTCATCGATACCCACATACACGGCTTCGCGGGCTTCGGTACAGAGGACCTGTCGGTCGACGCCATCGTCGCCATGTCCGACCACCTGGGAGGCTACGGCGTCACCGCCTTCTGCCCGACCATCTATCCCATGGACCTGGACGACATGGAAAGATCGATACAGGCCTGCGTAGGTGCCATGGGCAAGGAGACAGGCGCCCGCGTGATGGGCGTCCACCTTGAAGGCCCGTTCGTTTCCATGGCAAGGCTCGGCGTGCAGAAACCCGAATATGTCCGGTCAGTCGACCTCGAGGTGATGGAGCGACTGTACCGGGCGGGCCGGGGCCACATCACCAACATGACCGTTGCGCCCGAACTCAAGGGGATGAGGGAGCTGGCGCTGTACTGCCTTTCCAGGAACATACTACTCCAGGCCGGCCATACGGACGCCACCTACGAGAACATGATGGAAGGCATGCAGGCGGGCATCCTCCATTCCACGCACTTCTTCAACGCGATGAGCCGCCTGCACCACCGGGACCCCGGGGCCGTTGGCGCCATACTCATAAACCCCGAGCTGTCCTGCGAGATCATCGCCGACGGCAAGCACGTCCACCCTGACCTCATACGCCTCCTCCTGCGAGACAAGCCGCAGAGCAAGGTCGTGCTGGTAACCGACGCGCTCAAGCCTACCGAACAGGAACGCTGCCCGCTCTACGCCAACCGCGAGGAGGTCGTGCTGGAGGACGGGGTCTTCCACCGCAAGAGCGATGGCGTGATAGCGGGCTCCTGCCTGACGATGATCGGCGGCGTCCGCAACCTGGCGGGATGGGGGGTGCCCGTCGAAGCGGCCGTCGAGATGGCCGCCAGCAACCCCGCGCGCATCATAGGGCTCGGCAAGCGCGGTCTCCTCGTGCCCGGCTACGAGGCGGACCTGGTCGTCTTCGACAAGGAATTTTCGGTGCTCGCCACGATGGTCGGCGGCGGCTTCGTGTTGAACGAGTTGGGCTAGAGGGCCTCGCGGCCCGGCCCGTGAAGGGAACGAACGTGCGACTGATAATCCGCAAGGACTACGACGCTGTCTCCGAGTGGGCCGCCAATTTCGTTGCCCGGCGAATACTTGCCGGCAAGGCGCAGGCCGCGGGGAGGCCATTTGTCCTGGGATTGCCCACCGGTTCCTCGCCTCTTGGCCTGTACGAGCGCCTCGTCGGCCTCCACGACCGAGGCGCGCTTTCCTTCCGGAACGTCGTGACGTTCAACATGGACGAATACGTCGGACTGCCCGAGGACCATCCGCAGAGCTACCACAGCTTCATGAAGGAACGCCTTTTTTCCCGTGTCGACATACTGCCGGGCAACACCAACCTCCTCGATGGCAATGCCCCCGACCTGGACGCCGAATGCGCCCGCTACGAAGCGGCCATCGCGGCCGCGGGGGGGATCGACCTGTTCGTCGGTGGCGTGGGCGAGGACGGCCATATCGCGTTCAACGAGCCCGGTTCTTCGCTGGCGTCGAGGACGAGGGTGAAGACGCTGACCCGGGACACGCGCATGGTGAACTCCCGCTTTTTCGGAGGCGACCCCGATGCGGTGCCTCCGACCGCGCTGACGGTAGGCGTAGGCACCATCATGGACGCCCGCGAGGTGCTCATCCTGGTCTCCGGGGCCAACAAGTCCCGCGCCCTCCGCCACGCGATAGAGGAAGGCGTCAACCACCTGTGGACATTCTCGTGCCTCCAGCTGCACCCCAGGGTAGTCGTCGTCTGCGATGAACGGGCGACCGACGAGCTCAAGGTCGGCACCGTGCGCTACTTCAACGAGATCGAGGCGCCGAACTTCGAAAATTCCATCCGCTGATCGGGGTTGTCGGCAAGGCGGAGTTGCGCCGGAGCCCCCGGTCGATTATCATTCATTGAAACGCGCCGTCCCTCGACAGCGCCATCCTCAGCCTTCGAACCGGTGGTACCACATGAAAATCCTGACCCATACCGTAAAGCCCAAGATACCCGAATCGCTCGCGCCCCTCGACGAGATGGCCCACAACCTGTGGATATCGTGGAATTTCGACGCGATAATGCTGTTCATCAGGCTTGATTACGACATATGGAGCCATTCCCGGCAGAACCCCGCCAAGATGCTCGGCATGGTGCCGCAGGAGCGTTTCGACTCGGCCGCGGCCGACGATTCGTACCTGGCGGCCCTCCGCGAGGTCTATGGCAAGTTCCAGGCCTACAAGAAGGCCCAGCCGTGGTACAAGGGCGACTACACGGACTCGGTGGCGTATTTTTCCATGGAATACGGCATGGACTCGTCGCTGCCGATCTATTCGGGCGGCCTGGGCATCCTGTCGGGCGACCACATGAAGACGAGTTCCGACCTGGGTCTGCCCCTCGTCGGCGTCGGCCTTCTGTACAGGCAGGGTTACTTCATCCAGCAGCTGAACGCCGACGGCTACCAGCAGGAAGAGTATCCGGAGAACGACTGGTACAACATGCCGGTCCGCCGCTGCGAGACCAAGGCCGGGGACCCGGTAAAGATAACGGTTGAAATGGCTGGCGAGCACATCGTCGCGCAGGTATGGGAAGTCAAGGTAGGACGCTCGTCGCTGTACCTTCTCGACACCAACATCGACGAGAACGTGCCCGCAAACAGGACCATCACGGCGACGCTGTACGGCGGGGACAAGGAGACGAGGATACGCCAGGAGATTCTCCTCGGCATAGGCGGCATCCGCGCCCTGCGCGCGGTCGGCGTCAATCCTGTCGTCGCCCACATGAACGAAGGCCACGCCGCCTTCCTTGGCCTGGAACGCATCCGCGAGGTGATGGCCGACAAGGGGCTGTCTTTTGCCCAGGCAGCCCAGGCGCTGTGGGCTACGAACATCTTCACGACGCATACGCCGGTGCCAGCCGGCAACGAGCGCTTTGGCATCGACCTGATGGAGAAATACTTCCGGGGCTGGTCCGGCCAGCTCGGCCTCGACTGGAAGGCCTTTCTCGCCCTCGGCAGGGAGCGGTCCGGCGACGATACGGAGCCGTTCTGCATGACGGTACTGGCGCTCAGGCTGTCGGCCTACGCCAATGGCGTCTCCGAGCTGCACGGCCACGTGTCGCGCGAAATGTGGAAGGCCATCTGGCCGGGCCTGACGACCGACGAGGTGCCGATAGGCTTCGTGACCAATGGCGTCCACCCCAGGACCTGGATCCCGTACACCCTGCTGGAGGTTCTCGACCGCTATTTCGGGCCGCGCTTCGCCGAGGAACCGACCGACCTCGATACCTGGGACCGCATAGACCGCATCAGCGACGACGAACTGTGGCGCACGCACGAGCGCAGGCGCGAGCGCCTCGTCGTGTTCGCCCGGGACAGGCTCAAGAAGGAAATGCGCCGGATGGGCGTATCGGAGAAGGGCCTGGCCCGCGCCGACGACGCGCTGTCTCCGTCCGCGCTGACCATAAGCTTCGCTCGCCGCTTCGCGACCTACAAGCGCGGCAACCTCCTTCTGTCCGACCCCGACAGGCTGTTGCGCCTGCTGTCCGACAAGGACAGGCCGCTGCAGATAATATTCGCCGGCAAGGCCCATCCCCACGACATGCCGGGCAAGGAAATCATCAAGGAGCTCGTCCATTTCTCGCGCCGCGACGATGTGGCCGGACGCATCGTCTTCCTCGAGGATTACGACATGACGATGGCCCGCTACATGACCTCCGGCTCCGACATCTGGCTCAATACGCCCCGCCGGCCCCTCGAGGCGTCGGGTACCAGCGGCATGAAGGCCGGCATGAACGGCGTGCTCAACTGCTCGGTGCTTGACGGCTGGTGGGCCGAGGGATACTCGCCGGAAAACGGCTGGGCCATAGGCAAGGGAGAAGAATATGCCGACACCGAGCTGCAGGACGAGATAGAGTCAAAGGCGCTGTACGATCTCCTCGAGCGCGAGATCATCCCGACCTTCTACGACCGCGGCCGTGACGGCCTGCCCCGCGACTGGATCAAGATGATGAAGGCGTCGATACACGACGTCGGCAAGAACTTCTCCTTCCACCGGACGCTGATGGAATATACCAACCGCTATTACCTGCCGGCGATGGAGAACGCTCGCCTGCTCAAGACCAAGGGCTTCGACAGCGCCAAGGCAACGGCCGACTACCTGGAGCTCGCGCGCCGGGAGTGGCCCAACGTGGTCGTCGAGGATGTGCGTTCGTCGGCCAGGCCGGTCATGGAGCGCGGCGAGACCGTGCGGGTAGAAGCCAGGGTGCGTACTGGCGCGCTGAGCACTGACCAGGTCTGCGTCGAGCTGTACCATGGCCCCGTTGGTAGTACCGGGGAGATACATCAGCCGGTGCGGGTCGAGATGAAGCCCGGCAAGTCGCAGGGAGGCTTCTGGGATTATTCCGTCGAGGTGGCCTGCGAGGCGACCGGCCAGCACGGCTACGCGGTGCGCGTCCTGCCCCACCACGCCGGCCTCGTCCACCCCTTCGTGCCTGGCTTGGTACGATGGGCCTGACAGACGCTTGACCGCCAGGCAGTGCTAAAAAAGCCGTTGGCGGCTTTTTCAGCACCCTGCGGCCCTAGACCTGCGTGAGCGCCCAGTCCCGGGCTTCGAGGATCATCGACTCGGGAGGCTCTGCGATGAACCCTTCCTTGATCATGGAATCGAAGAGCTTCCTGGAATTTTCAATATCCTTTTTTGCCCAGGCGTATACTTCATCGCGCGTCTTGGGTATGCGCGCCAGGCCTTCCTTGACTGCCTGTTCTGCAACGTCGGCCGCTTCTACCGCGAAAACGTCGCTCTCGTCCATGCGCGGAACGATGTTGTCGGGGTTGATGCCGCGTGCCTGGGCAAAATTGGCCAGGGAATACGCGCACCGGATAGCCATCGTGTCGGATATCTTCTTGGCGCGGACCGCCAGCGCCCCTTTCAGGAGCCCGGGGAAGCATATCGAATTGTTGACCTGGTTCGGGAAGTCTCCCCTGCCGGTAGCCACGATAAAAGCTCCGGCTTCCTTGGCTGCGTGGGGCCAGATTTCAGGAACGGGATTCGCGCAGACAAAGACGATCGACTTCGGGGCCATGGCCCTGATCCATTCTGGCTTTACGGTGTCCGGGCCCGGAGTCGACAGCGCGACGAGCACGTCGGCGCCGTTGAAGGCTTCCTCATGCGTCAACACGTTCTTTGGATTCGTGCTCTGGCAGAGTTCCCATTTCCGGTAATTGGCGGGGTCGGACGCGATGTCCTTCCTGCCGGAATGCAGCGCTCCCTTGGTGTCGAACAGTATGATGTTCTCGCCTTTGGCGCCGTCAAGCATCAACAGGCGGGCGATGGTGGTGTTCGCGGCTCCCGCTCCTAGCAGGACTATCTTGACATCGGGGATTTTTTTCCCGGCGAGGATGAGCGCGTTGATGATTCCCGCGAGGGTCACGCACGCGGTACCCTGCGCGTCGTCATGCCATACGGGGATATCGCACGCGTCCCGCAGGTCGTCCAGAACCCGGAAGCAGTTCGGCTGGCTGATATCCTCCAGATTGACCGCGCCGAACGAGTGCTGACACATTTTTACGAATTCGATTATCTTCTGCGGATCATTCTTGCCGTCCGGTCCCTTAGAGTCGACGCACAGGGGAACGGCATCGACGCCGCCGAGATATTTCATGATGAGGGCTTTCCCCTCCATCACGCCGAGCCCCCCGGAAGGAGTGCAGTCGCCGTCTCCCAGGACGCGCGTCGAATCGGAAATGACCGCGACGGTGTTGCCCCGGCACGTCGTCTCGAATGAAATGTCGTTGTCGTCGCGGATCGACGTGGAAATTTTAGACACGCCGGGCGTGTACCAGACGTTGAACCAGTTGAATCCGTAAATTCCGCATTTCGGGACCATCTGTATCTTGCCGCCGTAATAGCGGTGGGCGGCGACCGATAGGCGCTTGAGGAATAAGGTCTTGGCCTGGGCCTTCTTGTCCTTGGACAGGGCGTCAGGGAAAAGCGAGTCGATCTTTTCGAGGGACAGGGTCGATGATTTCATCAATTTCTCCGTTTATTTCTTCCAGGGGAAGGTGTACTGCGAAAGGCCAAGCTCAGCCTGGAGTTGTTCGAACTGGGCGCGTTCCACTTCGTCGAGCGGCACGCCTTTAGTCTTCCTGTCCTGCCATGCATCCCATTCCGGTTCACCCGCCGTCCAGATCCTGTCCTGCCCGGGCGCTTTTTTCGACGCGCGGAGCTGCCTGCATATATCGCCTGCGGTCTTCTTGAAGGAAGGAACGTCGGTAAACGCGTTGATGTCGATGGCCATGAAGAAATGACCCAGCTTGTACGGAACCTTCTTGCCGTTCTCGAAACCCAGGAGGCTCTTGAGAAAGGCTCCCTGCTGGAGCGCCGACGAGAGTATCTCGACGACCGCCGCCCATCCGTATCCCTTGTAGCCGCCGCCTTCCTCGCCGATGCCGCCGACCGGCGTGAGCGCCGCGGTGCCCTTTACGAGATCCTCGAGAACCTGGACGGAATCGGTCTTGGTCTTGCCGTCGGCGCCGATCACCCAGCCCGGGGGTAGATCCTTTTTCTGCCGAGCGTATACTTCGATTTTCCCGCGCTGTGAAACCGATGTCGCGCAGTCGATGACGAAGGGGAAGTCCTCGTCGGTAGGTATGCCGAAGGTAAGCGGGTTAGTACCGAGCATGTTTTCGACGCCGAACGTGGGAGCGATCGACGGACGGGCGTTCGTGCCCGTGAAGCCTATCATTCCCGCCTTGATCGCCATCAGGGAATAATATCCGGCAATGCCGTAGTGGTTTGAATTGCGGACCGCCACCATTCCCATGCCGAACTTCCTTGCCTTGTCGATCGCCATCTGCATGCCCCGCACCGAGACGACCTGGCCCATCCCGTTGTTGGCGTCGAGAACCGCCGTCGTGGGACCCTCGCGTATGATGTCGATCTTTGTTACAGGATTTATCTGTTTTTCCTTGATACGGTCGATATAGATAGGCTTGAGCCTCCCGACGCCATGCGAATCGATGCCCCGCTTGTCTGCCGTTATAAGGACATCCGCGCAAATCCTGGCATCTTCCGGCGGAACGCCGAATCCCTTGAAAACATCCACCATGAAGCGTTCGACAGTGTCGAAATCCCACCAGACTGCACCCTCGGTTGAAAAAGCACTCATAAAAAAACCTCCAGAATTTATCATGCAAGTATAGTCCGTGGCTGTAGTTTATACAAGAAAAAAATAAATATTAACGTGTGTCGGGAAGCATGTCACGCATGCGGAAAGGCTGCGGGCTCGGTAGCCAAAAGAAAGCCAGGCTGGGTATGGAGGAGCCGGGAGTCCCTGCGTAGCCGGCCGATGCAGGTCCTGTGTCGCTTTGGACCGAGGCTGTGTTATAGTCGGGCGAAATCACGAAAAGGAGACTTGTTTGATCCTGTGCCGCGCTTATAATCGGAATGAACGACAGGATACGAACCAGGGAGGATCGCGGTGAAGACTGGATCGGGACGGTACGATGTCTGCATCATCGGAGCCGGCGTCTGCGGCGTGAATATAGCCAGGCGCTTGTCCGCCTACGAACTCGACGTGGTACTCGTGGAAAAGGAAGCCGATGTATCGTTCGGCACCTCGAAGGCAAACTCCGGAATCGTGCATGGAGGCTTCCATACCGGCAAGAACCACCTGAAGGCCCGGCTCGAGCTGCAGGGGGCGATGATGTTCGACAGGTTGCGCCAGGAGCTCGACTTCCCGTTCAGGCGCTGCGGCATCGTAGTCGCCGCGATGCACGAGGACGAGATGCGCGCCATCGAGCAGCTGTACATGCAGGGCGTCGACAACGGCGTCATCGGCATAGAGATGTGCTCGCGGGCGAGGATGCTGGAACTCGAACCCAAGCTCAATTCCGACGTCGTCGGCGGCCTCTGGGTCCCGGGGGGCGGCATAGTCGAGCCCTACCGCTTCGTGTTCGCGCTGGTCGAGAGCGCGATGAAGAACGGCGTCGAGAAGCTGACGGATTTCAAGGTCGAGTCCGGGGCGCACAACGGAGACGAGTGGACCGTGCGCGCGGCCGACGGGCGCCAGATCACGGCCCGGTACGTGGTCAACGCCGCCGGCCTCTGGGCTGACGACGTTTCAAAGGCCTTCGGGGCGGAGGACTTCGAGATAAAGCCGCGCAAGGGCGAGTACTACCTGCTTGACCGCCTGACCAAGGCGCGGCCCGAACGCGTGGTATTCCCCGTGCCGACGAGCATCTCCAAAGGCATGCTCGTGGTTCCCACGGTCGAGGGCACCGTGCTCATCGGGCCGACCGCCGAGGAGATAGACGACAAGACGGACCTGGCGACGACGCGAGAGCAGCTGGAGAAGATACTGTCTTCAGCCAGGGCGATGGTGCCGTCGATATCGGAATACGACGTGATCACGAGCTTCGCCGGGCTTCGCCCGACGCTCGAGGATGACTTCTACATCGCGCCCAGCGCCCGCGTCCCGTCTTTCATCCAGGTAGCCGGCATCGAGTCGCCCGGCCTTACCGCCAGCCCGGCCATCGGCGAGTATGTAAAGGATCTCCTCAAGAAGGAGGGACTTCGACTCTCCGAAAAGCCCGACTATGATCCGTTCCTGGCCAGCAGGATCCACGTCAAGGACCTGACGCCATTCGAGGTCGATACGCTTGCCAAGGGCGATCCGGCCTGGGCGAACATGATATGCCGCTGCGAGAAGGTATCCGAGGCGGAAATTGTCGAGGCCATCAAGGCAGGGCATACGACCCTCGACGGCATCAAGTATTTTACCCGGGCCCAGATGGGCCGTTGCCAGGGCGGATTCTGCACATACAAGATCATCAAGATACTGATGCGCGAGACAGGGCTGCCGTGGGATCAAATTACGAAGAACGGCGGAACGAGCCACGTTCTCAAGGACGCGCTATGAAAGACCTGGAGTTTGATTCGGTAGTTATTGGAGGCGGGGCTGCCGGCAT
>PGXR01000314.1 GCA_002839245.1 Spirochaetae bacterium HGW-Spirochaetae-7
CCTTCCCCCGAACAATCGGGGGAAGGAGCCATCTCGCGCGCCGCCCACCTTCTTGGTGGCAGGCCGCGTTGCCATTCGCAAAACAAGATCCAGAGGTGACTCCCCCAGCCTGTCGCTTCGGTCTGGATCAGGGTAGCGACCCGGGGTCGGATCGTCCTCGCACGGCTCAAAGCTTCAGCTCGTACCACGTCCCCTGCCTCGCCCCCTCCACGACCAACCCCTCCTGTTGTCCGCGCTCGACGTAGGGCTTCGTGATCGCGTCCACTTCGTCGTCGGTGCGACCCCGGTCGTGGTGCCAGAACACCACGTGCGGCACCCCGCACCGCCTCGCGAGGTCGTAGGCGTGCGACATGGACGCGTGCCCGTAGTGGAACAGCGCCTCGTACTCGTCATCCGTGTAGTTGGCGTCGAACAGCAGGAGGTCCACGCCGCGCACGAGGTCCTCCATACGCTGCTGCAGCCCGCGCATCTCCTCGAGCACCTCGGGGCACGTCTCCCTCTGGCGGGTGTGGTAGCGGTCCTCGAAGAGCATGTCTTCGAAGAGCGCCGCGTCACTCGCGAAGAACAGGGACCGGTCCCCATGCTCCACCCGAAATCCGAGGGCGTATCCCGGATGATTCGCACGACAGCACCGGACGGTCGACGACCCGATCCGCACCTCGTCGAAGAAGTCGAGCTCGTGCACCGTCACCTTGGCGCCGATCTGTTCCAGGGGCACGGGGATGTAGCGCTTCCCATACGAGCCCACGAAGATGTCCCGCACGGGGTCCAACCGGCCCCGAAGGGAATGCAGGTGCACCGTCCAGGAGGGATCGTACAGCGGCTCAAAGAACGGCAAGGCAAGGACGTGATCCCAGTGCGTGTGCGTGAACAGCACATGCAGCTCGCGCGGCCCTTTGTGATGCCGCAATTCGAGCCCCAGGTCGAAGAGCCCCGAACCGGCATCGAACACGATCGGGATCCCGTCGGGCGTGAACACCCCGAGGCACGTGGTGGCCCCGCCATACCGCGCGGTGGACGCCACCGGGTTCGGCAGGCTGCCCCGGGCCCCGTAAACGCATGCCCGCAGCGACGGCGACGTCACAACCACACCTCGCTCCCCTCCCTGGCCAGCTCGATCGGAACCTCGGGGGCCCTTCGCTGCTGAGCATCCCTCGCTCGCTCCAGCTCGTCGTCGGGGCTCAACGGGTCGAAGTGGATGCCAAGCAGCCGCTTCACTCCCGCCCGCACCGCCGCGTCGTGCACCACGGACAAGGAGGAATGCCCCCACCCCACGGCCTCGACGAAGCGCGTTTCGGACAAGGGCATGCCGCACACCAGCAAGTCGCACCCTGCGCAAGCTGCCACGAACCGGTCCACCACGGACCGGTCTCGCAGCTCCACGTCCGGTGCGTACACGATGGTCTTGCTCCCCCGCGTCAAGCGCACAACGAGACATCCTCCGGGATGAA
>PGXR01000072.1 GCA_002839245.1 Spirochaetae bacterium HGW-Spirochaetae-7
ATCCTCGTGGGCACGACCGACGAATCCGGAATCGACGCGGCGGTCATGCTGTTCTCGAAGGCGGTCCTGGACAGGCGGCTCGACGAAGTCAGGAAGCTGTACGCCTCCTACGCCGAGGCGACCGACAGGATAAACGCTGACCCGGAATCGTACCGCGACTTCCTGGTCGAAAAGGCGGCCTTCCCGGCGGAGGTCAGGGATGCCTACCGCTTCGTCCGCTACCGCAAGCCGGCCCTGCCCGATTCCTCCCAGATCAAGGCCGCGCTGGCCTGGATGGATGCGCGCAAGCTCCTGTCCAGGCCGCTGTCGGCGGCTGACCTCCTCGACGGCAGGGCCATAGCCGCATGGTAGAGTTGCGCAAGCTCGCGGTGGACTATCCAAGGGGGTCAGGCCGCTCCGCCGACCGCGTGCGGGTACCGGCCGTCGCCGGAGCCGACGCGGTTTTCAATTCCGGCGGCATATCCGCCATCGTCGGTCCGTCGGGTTGCGGCAAGACCAGCCTCGTCCATGCCGTCGCGGGCCTTCTCGTCCCGTCGTCAGGCGAAGCGCTTATAGACGACCGGAAGGTGGCGGGAGTCAGGGCGAAGACGGCGGTGATATTCCAGGATTACGGCCTCCTTCCGTGGCGTACGGTAGAGGGCAACGCGGAGCTGCCGCTGGCCCTGGCCGGACTCGGACGCGCAGAAAGGCGCAGCCGCGTAGGTCCCCTGCTCGAGGAGCTCGGCCTGGCCGCCTTCAGGGACTTCTACCCCGCTAAGCTGTCCGGAGGCATGAAGCAACGCGTCGCCATAGCCAGGGCCCTGGCCGCCGAGCCGGACCTGCTTTTGATGGACGAGCCCTTTTCAAGCCTCGACGCGCTGACCCGCGAGGCTGCCCAGGAATTCCTCCTCGAGGTGCGGCGCTCGCGGCCGCTGACGATACTCGTCGTCACTCATTCCATTGAAGAAGCCGCCTACCTCGCCGAAACGGTTTTCGTGATGAGCGGCCGCAACCCCGGCACCATCCGGGAACGCTTCGACGTACCGGAAAACGCCGCCGCAGCCAGGTTCGCCCCCGGTTCCAGGCGGGATGATTTCCGCGCGACGCCCCGGTACCTGAAGCTGTGCGCGGCCATCAGGTCGTCGCTGCGCGGCGCAGGCCCGACCGAAGACGGGGCGACATCGTGAGTCAGCTCGAAGCGGGCCTCCGCAAGGCCGCGGGTGTGGTTCTGGCCGCCCTGGTACTGGTCGCGCTGTGGGCGCTGGCGGCCGCGGCCCTGTCGAAACCATTCCTGCCGGGGCCCGCGCTCGCCTTGGCAGCCTTCTGGAGGCTGGCATCCAACGGTACCCTCGGACTCCATGCAGGTGCCAGCGCCAGCCGCGTACTGTGGGCGCTTGCCGTGAGCTTCGTTCCCGCCGCCACGCTCGGGCTGGCTGCGGGCCGCTCCCCCAGACTCGACGCCGTCGTTTCACCGCTCGTGTACATCCTTCACCCGCTTCCCAAGGCAGCCTTCCTGCCCATCATCCTCCTGGTATTCGGGCTGGGCGAAGCCTCCAAGATATTCCTCGTGGGGCTCATCGTGTTCAGCCAGATCCTGGTGTCAGCACGGGACTCGGCCAGGCGGGTGCCGCGCCAGCTGATAGATTCGGTCCGCTCCCTTGGCGCGTCAAGGCTGGAACTGGCCGTCCTCGTAGTCGTACCCGCGTCGCTCCCCGACCTCCTGACATCCCTCCGCGTGAGCCTGGGAACGGCAGTGGCTGTGCTGTTCCTCGCCGAGACGTTCGCGACCGTCACCGGCCTCGGCTACCTGATAGTAGACTCGTGGTCGCGAGTCGCCTACGCGGAGATGTACGCGGCTATCATCGCCCTGAGCCTCCTGGGCCTTGGCCTGTTCGCTGCGGTCGACGCGGCGGAACGGTTATTGTGCCCGTGGCACTCGTACAGAACATGAGGTCAAGGATGAATAGGTCGTACAAGGGAAGGACGCTCGAGCTGCTGGCGCCCGCCGGCACCATGGCTATACTCGAAGCCTTGGCGGATTCCGGTACCGACGCCTTCTACGTAGGCGGCAAGAGCCTCAACATGAGGCTCCACCGTCGCGATTTAAATTTTTCAGGCGACGAACTCGTCGCCGCGGGCGGGTTGTGCCGGGAAAAGGGGCTCAGGCTCTATGTCACGGTCAACAAGCTGATGGGCGACGACGACCTCGCGGAGGCTCCGGGCTACCTCGAGTTCCTGGCTCGCGACGTGAGGCCTGACGCGATACTCGTGCAGGACATGGCCATACCCGCCATCGTAGCGCAGCGGAGACTGGGCCTGGCCATGCACGCCTCGGTCATGATGAACGCCCACGACCTGCCCGGTATCCGCGCGCTGGCCGCCCTGGGCTTTTCCCGCGTCGTCATGTCCCGGGAGTCGAGCCTGGCCGACTGCATGCGCCTCGGCGAGGCCAGCGGCATGGAGCTTGAATACTTTGCCCACGGCGACCTGTGCGCGACCCACGGCTCGCAGTGCCTGTACTCGGGCATGCTTTTCGGCCAGTCGAGCAACCGCGGCCTCTGCATGAAGCCGTGCCGCTGGCCGTTCAAGGCGACGATGGGTGGACGGCTATACGGTAGCGGCTTCCCGCTGGCCGTACGTGACATGTGCCTGTACCTGGACCTCCAGGCCGCCGCCGATTCCGGCATTTCGTCATTCAAGCTGGAAGGCAGGATGCGCAGCGCCGACTACCTGCGCCCCATCATTTCCGCGTATGCGGGTTCGCTCGACAGGCTCGTCGCCTCAGACGGCGTCGCCTCAGACGGCGTCGCCTCAGCCGGCGTCGCCTCTGCCGGCAGCGCCAGTTCCGGCGTCTCACGCGCAGGTATCGCGGGGAGCGCGGAATTGCCCGTGGAGACGACGGTGCCCTACGACCCGCGCATCGGCTACGAGGCCCTGTTCGCCAACAGGATGCGTGACTTCACCACGGCCTTCGCGTACGGCCGGCCCGGGTCTTCCATGCTCAATAAAAGGTGGGAAGGCACCGGAAAATTCTACAGCTCGGGAAAGGTCTTCAGCCATGCGGCCGAGGAACCAGGCGCATCGCCGGCTGATGCCGCTCACATTTCGAAGATCCTGCGTTCGAGCGCCGTCCGCGCTCGCCCCGGGCAATCCGGCGGCCGGAGCAGGCCCCAACTTGCGGTTCGCGTTGACGGCACGGCGCTTGCCGGGGCCGCTTTCGAGGCCGGAGCGGACGTCGCGATCATCTCGGGCGAGCCGCTCAGGCCGCTTGCCGGCGCGGCAGGAATCGCTCCCTTCGTTCCAATAGCCGACCTCGAATCCCTGCGGAAGCGGCATCCGGACAAGATCGTCTGCCTGGCGCTGCCCCGCATGCTCGAGGACGACGACTACCCCGCCTGGGAGCAGACCCTGCGGGAACGGGCCGGGCTGTTCGACGAGCTGTACGTGACGCAGCTCGGATCCGACGATGCATTTCGTCATCTCGCGCCCAGGCTGTCGGGCGACTCATCGCTCAACATCCTCAACAAGGCAGCGGCCGCGACGTGGGCAGGCCGAGGCCTGTCGTCTGTCTGCGCCTCGATAGAGGCAGGAGCGGCCGACCTCGTGGCCCTGGTCTCCGGCAGTCCGGTTCCCGTGGAACTCATCGCCCACGGCAGGCCCACGGCGATGTACATAGGCCTCGACCTGGCCTCCTACGTCGCCAACCTGCCGCCTTCAGACCCTGCCGGCGCAGTCGACGGCGTCGCGCGCGACCGGGCGCTCGCTTTCGGTACAGACGTCATCGTCCTGATCGACGAACACGGGAGCCCCCACCCCGTCGTCCGCGATTGCCGCGACAAGTACCACCTCCTGCCGACCAAGGCCATCGCCCTCCTGCCCCTGGCCCCGGCCCTTATTGAACTGGGTGTCGCCCGTTTCAGGATCGATTGCGCGCTGTACGACGAGCCGACGATCCGGGCTCTGTGTTCGGGCTGGAGAGCGGCGCTTGACGGAGCGGATCCGGCCAGCCTGGCGATGCCCGGGGAAATCGAAGGCTCCTGGTTCAGCGGCCTCCGGCCGAGCGGCCTCCGGCCGAGCAGCCTCAAGTCGGGGGTTTCTGGACCAGGCGCGGGGAAGGAACTTCGATGAAAGACTACAATACGCCACGTGACGCGAGTCCAGACGAGTTGCTGGCGGGGAAGGCCCGCTGGCTCGTTCCCTGTTCGAAGCATTTCTACGAACGCCCGCCTCACTTCGTCAGAGGCCTCATGCAATACCTGTGGGACTCCGAGGGCAAGCGCTACCTGGACTTCTTCTCCGGCGTATCGGTCAACAGCTGCGGCCACTGCAACCCGGCCATCGTCGAAGCCGCCGCGGCCCAGATGGCCAGGCTCCAGCACCTGTCGAGCATCTACCTGACGGCTCCGGCCATGGAACTGGCCGAGCGGCTCGCCGCCATCATGCCAGGTGGCATTTCCAGGAGTTTCTTCTGCAATTCCGGTTCCGAGGCAAACGAAGGCGCCTTTCTCGCGGCCCGGCTGCATACGGGAAATCGCAGGCTCCTGTCAATAGAGGGCGGACTCCACGGGCGCACCTTCCTGGGCATGGCGACCACGGGCATACCGATGTGGCGCACCGACCCCTTCCTTCCGGCCATCGGCGAACCGGGTCCCGACGCGACCGTCCTGCCCGGGATCTATGACAAGGCCTCCGGCCGGGTCACCGACGAGAACTGCGCCAGGTCGATCGCCGCCATCGGGCAGGCCATGTCCGCGGGCGACGCCGCCGCAATCATCGTCGAACCGATACAGGGCAACGGCGGCATCGTGCCGCTGCCGGACAACTACCTCCTGGAACTACGACGGCTCGCGAGCGCGTCCGGCGTCCTCATGATAGCCGACGAAGTGCAGACGGGCTTCGGCCGCTCGGGATCGATGTTCGCCGTCGGGCAATCGGGCGTCGAACCGGATATAGTCACGGTCGCCAAGGCCCTGGGAAACGGCACGCCCGTGGCCGCGTACTGCGCGACCGAGGCGGTCGCCTCCTCGTTCACACGCCCCTCGGCGTCCACCCTCGGCGGGAACCCGGTATCGGCCGCGGCGGCCATCGCCGTTCTCGACTACATCGACGCCGAGGGCCTCGTCGAACGCGCCGCTGCCCTGGGCGCCAGGCTGGAATCCGGGTTGCGGGAACTGGCTGCCCGACACCCGTGCCTCGCCGATGTCCGCGGCCGCGGGCTGATGCTCGGCGCGGAACTCCGCAAGCCAGACGGCTCTCCGGACCCGGAAGGCGCTGACCTCGTACTCGAGTTCGCCAAGGACCGGGGCCTGATCGTCGGCAAGAACGGCCTGTACCGCAACGTCCTCGCTTTCCAGCCCCCGCTGGTCATCGTGGAGTCCGATGTCGACTTTGCGCTCGGTGTCATCGAGGCCGCGCTTCAGACCGTCTAGCTGGAATTCTGCCTTTGGTCCTCTTGAAGTGCCAGCTTCATTCCATCCGGGTCATCGTGGAAATGGTGCGCTGCGTCTCCTCGGATATCTCGGCGATGGCTTGAATCATGGCCAGTATCCCGGTCACTTCTTCCGCGATCGTCGTATGTATTTCCTTGACCTCGACCGAGACGTCCCGCAGTTCCTCTATGCCCCTGGTAACCTGAGTGCCTCCCGCCGAGAGTTCGGAGAACGAGTCTATGAGCGCCGACATCTCGTCAGCCATGACGCCGACATCGCGCGATATCACCTTGATGCCGCCTCCGGTACGTTCCGTCAGTTCGTCAGATTCCTTTATCTGCCCGATTATGGCGCCGAGCGACGTGCTGATCCTCCTTGCGTTGCTGCCAGTCGCCTCTGCCAGGGCACGTATCTCGGCGGCGACTACGGCGAAGCCGGCACCGGCGTTACCCGCATGGGCGGCCTGGATTGCGGCGTTCATCGCTAGCAGGTTGGTCTTGTCGGCCACATCGTGGACGACCTTGATCATGTCGCCGACGCCGGACACTCCGGTCGCCGCTGTCCTTATGGCTTCCATCGTCGTCGCCATGTCGCGTTCGCCGCCTGCCGCGGCATCGGCCAGCTTCGACAACTGGGAGCGCTTGCCCGAGGCGATGGTCGAGGCGTTGCCCATCGTGGCTATCATTTCCTCGACCGCGGCCGCGGACTGCTCGATGGCCGAGAACTGGGAGCCTGCCTTGACCTGGAGACGGTCGAGAGCGGCTTTTATCTCGCTGATCTTCCCGACGGCAAGGCCAATCTCCTCATGGAGGCGTATGGCCGAATTGTCGACCACCCGCTTTTCACGCTCGATGACGCGCTGGCGGTACAAGTGGCAGTTTTCCTTCTTGTTGAGGCCGTTGAATATGGCCACGGCCATGCCCTCGCACGACTTGTAGCCGCAGGAAGCGCAGTTGAGGTGATCGGTCAGCGTCTCCTTGAGCATGTCTGCGTAGATCTCCTTGAACTGGGAGTCGGCAAGCACAGCCAGGCTGTGGTTCCTGGAACGGTCGACATAGGTCCTGGCGTACATCCCCGGTTTCCAGAAGCGTCCGACGACCCTTTCAAGCCGCTTCCTGGCCTTGCGATCCGAGACGGCCCTGCCTCCGTATAGCTTCTTGCCCTCCCCTGCCAGCACTTCGACCGCGCGCTCTATCTCGTCGGGAGACTTGCCCTGGTTCAGCGTCCCCGGTCCCGCGTTGCAGCCATATTCGCAGTTGAGGCAATCGACCAGCAGCGGGTTGATGCCGCGTTCGATCGAAGCGGCAAGCGTGTCCAGGTACGGATATATCAGCTCCGGTCCCTCGATCTTGCGCGACCGGGCACCTATGCCCGGCGCGTCGCGCTCCGCCGTCCGTAGCAGGCCTCCGGGCGACGAGAAAAGCACGGCGCGCTCGGCCGGCGGATTGTCGAAATCGGATTCCGGCTGCAGCGACAGGTCGACCTTCCGGCGTTCGAGCACATCCTTGAACGAGCGTATCGTGACGTTGTAGTCGCCTATCCCCGTCTCGTCGAACTCCCGCTTCTTGGCGGCGCAGGGTGACACGACCAGGACCTTGTGGTCCGCGTATTCCGGGTAGTAGGCGCGCAGCATCTTGACCGTATGAAGCATGGGGCTGTCGGCAGGCGCCAGGTGGCTCAGCAGTTCCGGCCGGTAGACTTCGATATAGCTGACTATGGCAGGGCAGGGCTGGGATATCACGAGCTTCGGCGAAGCTTTGGTGACGTGGTGCAGGTAGGACTTGATGGTAAGCTCCGCGCCGAAGCTCACGTCGAAGCAGGCCTTCACTCCCAGATGCTTTAGCCACCCGAGGAAACGCCGGTATTCCCCGGGAAAGCTTGATACGATCGCCGGTGCCACGATGGCGACCATTTTCTCGCCGCGGCCAAGCGACTCGAAGCAGGACGCCGCGTCGTCGATGATCATCCTGGCCTTCTGCGTACAAGCCTTGACGCAGCTGCCGCAGCCGATGCACAGGTCCGCGTTGATGGACACCTTGTCGCCCGAGCCGTCGATGCAGAACTTGACCGGGCAGACGGCGATGCACATATGGCAATTGACGCATTTTTCCTGGTCGACACCGATGACCGGAACCAGTGAAGTCGATTTGAAACCCTGGACCATTCAATCCCCCTCGACATTTGAAATAATTGATGGAAGCATAGCGCAGTCCAAACCCGTAAACAACAATATATGTATCAAGGGGTATACAAGGGCGGCCGGGTGAAATCTCTCTTCTGGATAGCCCCGGCGAAGCGACCAGGCGGAGCCGCTACGCTAGACGTTTCCTGGCGGGCGTGCTGCACAGATGGTCGCAGAAGAAGCAGATGTCGCGGGTCTTCCCGGGGAAGCGCCTTCCCCCGGCCTCGAGCCGCTTCCTGACTGAACCCAGGCCTTCGTCGAAGCAGGCGCGGACCTGGGTATTCGCTGCGGCGTTTTCAATCAGCGCGTCATACGAGTCGCGCACCGTGCCCAGCATCAAGCCCGGGTTCTCGTTGGCGAAACCGCAACACGGCGCCACCTGGCCATCGGGGTGGACATAGAAGACATTGCCCGGGCCTGCGCAGAAGTCGTCGACGAACCATGAGGCGTCGCCCCATGCGCCGACTTCGTCGCCTTCAAGGGCGGTTCTCGAGCGAGGGAAGCGCTGCACCTGGATGTTGAGGCCGGATCCGTCATCGGGATCGGTTTCAGAACGCGACAGGAAGGTGGCGTCGACGATGCGCGACGGCTCGCCAGCCAGAATTTCAACATGCCCGCCGAGGCTTGCCGAGACGGCCTCGAGGTCGCGAAGGTACGAGCCGTCATCGGGCGAGCGGACCGACAGTATCTCGACCGCGTCCTTGCGCCCCCATACTGCGGACGCCGCCTCGATGAACGACTTCACGCGGGCAGGAGCCTGGCCGTGATAGGCGTCGTAGCTCAAGCCGATCACCCCGTCGAAACCAGCGTCGAATACTGCCGCCAGTCCCGCGTTGAGCTCGCGCTCGTCCTCCCACCAGTCGCCATTGGTCATCAGCCTGTCGAAGAACAGTCCGCGGGCCACGGCAGCCTTCGACAAGGCGACCAGGAAATCCAGCCGCAGGAAAGGCTCTCCCCCGGAAAAGCCCACCCTCTCGATGCCGCCGTCGGCGCACGTATCGAGGAACGCCAAGGCCTCGGCAACCGATAGTTCTTCCGGACCGCGACGAACTCGGCAGTGCGCGCAGGATAGATTGCATCGCCCGGTCGGAGCGAAAATGACCTCTTCTGGGTGGAACATGGCAATAGCGTAGCTCCAAGCGGCCCGAGGCTCAAGGGGTCCTCATGGTCGTCGTCGCGACCATTCCAGCAGAAGCGTTACCAGCGAAACCGCTTACGGGCGGGGTGCTTTGGAAACCGGCTCGAATACCCGGTGCGGCAACGCCACGAAGGCGAGCGTCGCGAGGGACAATACCGCAAACCCGATCCGCAGTCCCGCGGCGGCGGCCCACCCTATACCTATGTTGACCACGGAGGACACTATCTCGACGAGCATCGCGTTGACGGACAATGCGGTCGCCCGTTCGCGGCCGACGACGCGTTCGTTCTGCAGGGTTGCCGACAGCGGACGGAACATGGCCGAAGCGGCGGCGACCATGATCAGCGCTGCCACGCTGATGAACGCGTTGTCCGTGGTCGCCAGCGCGGCGAGGGCGATGGACTCGAGCAGGATGAAGACCCTGAACGCGCCGGCCCTCCCCAGGCTCCGCGCCATCAAGCCCGACACGGCGGCGACAATCCCGGTTCCCTGAATGACCGCGAAAAGAATTCCGAACGCGGCACGCGGGATGCCGGCCCGTTCGTACTTCAACGGGGCGAGGAATACCGTCGCGGCCTGCGCCGCCTCGCCCACGACCGCCGCCGCGGCGAGGAACATGAGCAGGCGACCGTCGCGCGACAGCGTTCTCATGGCAGCACGGATCCCGGCGGGAAGCCTTTCCTTGGCCATCCCGCCTCGGTCAGGCGTGCCGGCCTCCCCGACATCGACCAGGAACAGGGAACAGGCCAGGGCTATGGCATACGGGACTATGGTCCAATAGGCCGTCAACCTGAGCGATCTGGAATACAGGAACGGCGCGGCCAGCGAAGCGCCGAACAAGCCGGCACCGCTGGCGGCGTGCCAACGCCCGAACGCCTTATCGGAGCCCGACGACCCGACCGAACAGTACACCATGGCCTCGGAACTTCCGCTCAGGGCGGCCAGCGCCACTGAAAGTATCAAGCGCTCGACCAGGAACCCCGGGAAGCCAGAAGCGAACGAGAACACGATCTTTGACGCCAGGAAGGCGAGGTTTCCCAGCAGCAGGGTTTTCCTATAACCAAAACGATCCGTAAAACGCCCCCATGGCGCTTCGAGGACGATGGTGACTATCCATGATATCGATTCAACCAGGAACAAGCCCTGGATATCGAGTCCATAGGCACGACGGTAGATGGTAGCTACCGGGCCGTAGAAAACCATGCCTTGCATGAAGGCAATTATCACAAGAATGCGGTAATTGAGGCGGTTGGGCATTGTTGATCTCTTTCGTACGAACGATTGCGACCGCGCTCCATGGCGCGGCGGTGAGTCGGTTCAATACCGTATGAGATCAGATCGGCAACATCGTTGCATGGTAGCGCACCTTGCCCTCCCGATCAAGCAAGGACTGCTTGCTCCAGGTTGAAGACGCACGGCCTTTGGTCAGAGGCCCTCTCCTGGCCCATTCAAGCGGAGAAATGCCAAAAAACAGCAGCGCCAATGCCGTCCAGGATATCAATGATAGGTGAGCAATCTACTTCCCGCAATAAATCGCAAGAAAAGAGCGAATATCGACTCAGAAAACGCTTTTACCACTAAACAAGATGCAGATGGTGGTGTATACTCATGTACGAGAGAGTCTATCTAGACATCGATGTAACGCCCTTTCCTGGGGATGATCGCTGTCGTTTCGAGACGGGTACTTAGGTATGCGTTGGAGAAGCGGCGGGTTTCATCTTCGGACGACGAAAAGATTTACGCCCGGTGGTCCTGAACTCCCCACAATCGCTTATCCTGGATAAGCGTACTATCAAGGCTCGGGGCACAGCCACCGAGAAGAGGAAATTACCATGGGCAAGAAAATTTACGTTGGAAACCTCAGCTACAACACCTACGAGACCGCTCTCCGCGATCTCTTTGCCGCCTACGGCCAGGTCGATTCCGTCAAGATCATCACCGATCGCGACTCCGGTCAGTCCAAGGGCTTCTGCTTTGTCGAGATGGGTTCTGACGCCGAGGCTCGCGCCGCCATCGAAGGCATCAACGGCCGCGAGGTCGACGGTCGCCAGCTCAAGGTCAACGAAGCCATGGACAAGCCCCGCCGCGACAACAACCGCTACTAAGCGATAGCGACGGTACAGCGAAACCCGGCCATTTGGTCGGGTTTCCTTTTTTTACAGGCTCGGTCAGCTCAGCCACTGCCCTTCTTCAAACACGACGCATGCCGTCCGTTCGAAGGCTTCGAGAGTCCTGGCCTGGCCAATGGACTTGAGCACCGTACCGCTCCCGGAGAACGAAGGCGCCAGGTAAGACCAGATCTCTTTCATCTTGTCCAGGACGTGCCGTGGGCCGTACAGCACCCGCCGGTAGCACGCATACAGATCGTCGTGGAATTGATGGATGACGCCGACAGGATCGTCAGGAAGCGCTGCGCCGCGAATGGTCGACGCGATGAAGGGATTCGACAAAGCCCAGCGTCCAATCATCCATTCGTTGACGAGCGGAAACCGCAGCCTCAGGGCTTCAAACGTCGCCGTGTCCTTGATGTCGCCGTTGTACACGACCGGGTGTGCGGACAAGCTCAAGGCGGCCTGGAATCCCTCCAGGTCGACATCGCCGCCGTACATCTGGGTGCCGATTCGGGCGTGGATTATGAGTTTCAGGAGCGGGTAGCCGTTGAGGATGGGCATAAGGTCCAGGATTTCCTTCTGATCGTACATCCCGAGGCGGAGCTTTACCGAGATCGCCATGTCCACACCGGAACAAACCTTCTCGAGAAACCGGTCTATCTTTTCCGGATACGGCAACAGCCCGGCCCCCCGCTGCTTGTTGGCTATCATGGGATACGGGCAACCCAGGTTCCAGTTCACTTCGGAATAGCCGAGGGCAGACACCTTTCTCGCGGTCATGACGAAGCCAGCCGCGTCGTTGCTCATGACTTGCGGTATCACCGGGACCCTGGCCCCGCTATCCGCGAGTATGTCCTTGAAATGAGTTGCCTTCATGTCCGACGAGTTGGCTGACGGGATGAACGGCGCCATGGCCGCATCGAAGCCGCCGAAATGCCTGAAGAATGCATTCCGGTAGACGCGGTTGGTCACGCCGTGCATCGGCGCAAGATACAGGATCGGGAGTCTCATCGGGCCTCGCTTCCGGAGGATGATAGCGCTGGAGCAAGGCTTGCGCGAGTCCCCGGAAATCCAATCTTGACGGCTAAACCCCCAGGTACTAAACTTCATGTAGCCCGGTGTTGCCGGGAGCATCAGCGAGAGCCGTCGGTTTGGCAGAAAAAGTCGCTGGATTGCGGGAGAAAACCCGGTTTCCGGCACAAAATAGCCAAAGGCCGGAACTGACAGTCCTTATCGGTTATCGGCCAAGGAAGTCCTCTGGCGTCTCGGCCATACGTATGGTCTCGAAGCCAGAGGCCACCAAGGAGCTCGCCGTGAACAAACGCTGTCTCCTCCTCGTCCCGGCCTTCGCGGCCGCGGTCGCCACAGCCGCCATCCCGAAAGTCGCCGTCCTCGACCTGGTAGCCGAGAAAGGCGTCGACCCCTCGGTCGTCATCCCAATCACGGAATCGGTGATGGAGGAGGTGGTAGCCTCGCGGGCGTACACAGTGCTGGACCGCGCCTTCATCGTGCAGGTGCTCAAGGAGAAGGAGTTCCAGCTTTCCGGCCTCGTGAGCGACACCCAGGCGACCGCGGCCGGCCAGTACCTCGGCGCCGACTACGTAGTCACGGGCAGGATCCAGCTCATGGGAGCGGCCTACTTCGTCGTCGCGAAGATGATCGAGGTGAAGACGGGCGTGATCGTCTCGCAGTCCTCCGAGCAGGGCGAGGGAAAGG
>PGXR01000073.1 GCA_002839245.1 Spirochaetae bacterium HGW-Spirochaetae-7
CGAGCATCCCGACCTGCTGCTTGACCTCCATGAGAGCGACGGGAGCTGGACCGAAGGGGTATCCCCGGCGCTGGTGGTGCCGTCATCAACGGCAGCCAGCGAGTTCGCGCTGTCTTTGCTGGAATCACCCGCTCTTTCTGATTTTTCCTTTACCGGTCCTCCGCCCGCGGGCAGCCTCGTTTCAGCTGTCGACCGAAGGCTTGCGATACCGGCATTGCTCGTCGAAGTTCCCGACGCGCTGGGCCGGGCCGAGCGGGTCGCCGCATTCCTGGCTATCGTCGATACGGCCATGGACGTCCTGGGCATGGCCGCAAGAACCGGCTCCACCCATGGAATGTCCTCCACGAAGCAGGCGCGCCGGCCATGAACTCATCGAAATGGGCCGGATTGATCGCGCTGGCCGTTGCCCTGCTTTTCCTGGTCGCGGAACGCATCGCCGTCATGCAGACCCGCCGTCGCTTCAAGCTTGTCATTCACGTCAACGGGACCAGGGGCAAGTCCACGGTCACCCGCATGATACACGCCCTGCTGCGCGAAGCCGGGTATGCAGCCTGGGGCAAGGTGACGGGTACCGAGCCGAGGCTCCTCCTGGAGGACGGCACGGAGCGCCTGATACGGCGCATCGGCCCGGCCAACGTCCGCGAGCAGCGGAACATGCTCCTGAAGGCGGCGACGTCCGGGGTCGACGCCCTGGTGTTCGAGTGCAATGCCGTCAGGCCGGAGTTGCAGCTGGCCTCGGCAAGCTACCTGGACGCCGACATCCTCGTCATCACCAACGCCCGGCTAGACCACAGGCTGGAACAGGGCACGGCAGCCGATGCCGCCCAGGCCTTCGCCGCTACCATTCCGCCTGGCGGGACAGTAGTCAGTTCGGACGCCGAGCACCGCTCGCTGTGGGAAGAAACGGCCAAGGGGCGAGGAGCGCGCCTGGTATTCGTCGACCCTGCCGAAGGCGAGGGCCTTGGCGACATGCCAGAAAACATGGCCTGCGCGCTCGGCGTCGCCGACAGCCTCGGCCTGTCACGCGAAAGGGCCGCTGCCGCGCTATCGTCGTATTCCAGGGATCCGGGCGCGTTTTCCGAATTGTCGTGGCCGTGCGGCGGAGGCCGGACGCGCTTCCTCGACGCGTCGGCCGCCAACGAGCCTGACTCGACCGACCGCCTGGCCAGGCTAGGCTATGCCCGCGCCGGCACCGACGCCGTCGCGGCGGCGCATCGCGTCCTGGTCGTAGCCACCCGGGCCGACAGGCCGGACAGGTCGATGCAATTCGCCGAGTACGCGGCGAAAGCCTGCCTTCCCGGCGGGCTGTACGACGAGGCGGCTTTCCTGGGTCCCGTACAGCTTGCGGTACGTGCCGTCCTCAAGCGCTCGGGCATACACTGCAGTTTCCTGCGAAAGCCCGCTGAACTCGATGCGGAGCCTGGGTGCATCATCGTGGCGGCCGGGAACCGCGGGGGCCACGGCAAGCTCCTCCATGACTGGGCCACGGCAAAGGCCGGGATGGCTTCCGCATCCGCAGGTACGGAAATTCGGGGAGGGTCGAAATGACTCCAGAGGCATACCTGCTGGCCGGCGTCGTCCTTGGCCTCCTCTTGACCGAGATTACCGGCATTTCTCCGGGCGGCCTGATAGTTCCAGGGTACGTGGCGATGTTCCTCGACAGACCGGAACGCATTGCGCTTACCGCCGGCATCGCCCTGGCCACCGTGCCGTTGGTACGCATCGCGGGAAAATACCTGCTCCTGTTCGGCCGCCGGCGCTTCGCATTCTTCCTCCTTGCGGGTTTTGCCGTCAGGTCGCTTGCCGAGGCGCTGGTGCCATCGCTGTTCCCCTCCCTCGACGGGATCGAGGCAATAGGCTGGATCATTCCCGGGATCATTGCCTCCGATGTCGACAAGCAAGGCGTCGTCAGCACTTTCCTCGCGCTTTCGGCGGCCACCGCGCTCGTCGCCATCGTCGCGATGGTCGTCCGATGACATCGGTTCGGGCGGACAAGGCTTTTTACGTCCTCTGCCTCGGCATCGTGGCGTGGGCCATGGTCGTTTTCATGTACGTGCGCTCGCTTCCGCCCGATAGCGCCGCGATAGAAGCGGCCAGGATGCAGGAAGCGGCAATCGCGGCCGTTCTGGCGGAGCGCCTGGAGCGCGGCATCCCCCTCGACACGATCAACGACCCGAACGGTACTGGGCTCGTCGGTGTCGCTCTCTCCGGCCTGACGAGCACCGCAGGAATCCTGCCGGCAAAGCGGAGCGCGGCAACGCCCGACGCCGCCGCCCTCCTCGTGCGCCTGCTCCGGAAGGCGGGAGCCCGTCCTGGAACGCGGGTAGCCGTCAACGCGTCTGGTTCGTTTCCCGGCTTTGCCCTGGCCGCTGTCGCCGCGTGCGCCGCGCTGTCCCTGGATGCCGATATCGTGCTCTCCGTAGGTTCATCGAGCTGGGGAGCGAACCTTGAAGCGTACACCGTCGTGGACATGCTGTACGCGGCGATGGACCAGGGAGCGTTCCCGCCCGGTTTCGCTGATTCGCTGCTGGCCGTCACTCCCGGAGGCTCGGACGACCGGGGACTCGACCTGGATCCCGCCGCGCTCGAAGCCGCGCTCGAACGGGCAGGCGCGCGCGGTATCAGGGTGATCAGGCCGGCCTCGCTGCAGGAGGCGGTGGACGCCCGCATGGCGGCCTTTCGGTCGAGGGGAGAACCCGACCTCCTGTTGACGATAGGCGGCAATTACGCGTCGACCGGGGCAGATCCCGGCCTGTCCCTGCGGTCGGGCATCGTCACGCGGCCAGGAAAGGCGGGATCGGGCGGAACGGGCCTCATGCAGGTATTCCTGTCGGCGGGCAAGCCTGTCATCCAGGTGCTCAACGTGCGCGACCTGTGCGCCCGATACGGCCTGCCCTTCGACCCGCACCCGCTGCGGCCCATCGGCGACGCGCCTGTATACCACGACGGACGGCCGCCAGCGGCGCTCGTGGCGATTCCGCCCCTGCTTGCCCTGGCCCTCTACGCGGCCAGCAGGAGAAGAAAGCCGACGCGCTGACGGCATCGGTCCCGGGACTACACCCTCTGCTCCCGGTCGAACGGCTTGCCGAGCTCCGTGGGCCCGACCATCCTGGCCTTGCGTACCAGGGCGAGCACGACGATGACGAGGACGTACGGCAGCATCACCGCGAATTCGTACGGGAAATCTATGCCGGCTACCTGTATCGACAGCTGCAGCGCCTGCGCCAGGCTGAACAGGAGGGCGCCGAGCATGACGCCTACCGGATGCCACCTGCCGAAATAGACGAGGGCCACCGCGATGAAGCCGCGCCCGGCTACGAGGTCGTCGGCAAACATCTTGGCCTGCGCCAGGCTCAGGTAGGCTCCAGCGAGTCCAGCCATCGCGCCGCCAAGCGCCAGCGCCTGGTAGCGTACGCGCGCAACGCGTATGCCGAGCGAGTCAGCCGCTCGCGGATACGTGCCCACCGCCCTGACCTTGAGCCCCCACGGAGTCTTGAACAGGATGTACCAGAACACCGGCACCAGGAGGAACGCGATGTAGACGAGGGGGTTGTGGTTGAACAGGACCTGTCCCAGGACGGGGATCTTCGAAAGGACGGGTATCGGCATCGGCGCTATTCCCGGAACGCCCGTAACGCCGCCGACGTAGTGCCTGAACAGCGTGCCTGCAATGCCCCAGCCGAGCATCTGCAAGCCTATGCCGGCTATGCCTTGCGGCGCCCGGAAGGTGACGACGACGAGTGCGAAGAGGAGGCCGAGAACGGTTCCTACGACCATGGCCAGTGCCAGCCCGATAAGGTTGGCGCTGCCGGCGAGCGACGTGCCGGCAAGGAAGTACGGCGGCAGGAACGCTACGAACGCGCCCATCGCCATGATGCCCTCGCAGCCGAGGTTGAAGACGCCGGCGCGCTGGTTTATGGTCTCGCCGAGGCCGGCAAGGAGGAGGGCCACCGAAAACGGCACGCCGAGTATCAGAATGTTGAGCACGAACGATCCGCCGTTCATCTGGTCGCCTCCTGGGGCTCGCCGGCCAGGCATGGATCGACTGAATCGGACGGGTCCGGGCAGGCCTCGATGGAGCCAGGCGGCGCGGGCGGCTCGGGTTTTCCGAAAAGGCGGGAAAGCAGGCGGGCAGCCTTGTCCTGCGCGTAGGGATTGTTCATGAACTGCCTGGCCGAGACTATCGCCAGGATTATTGCGCCCTGGAGCACGAGCACCATGTTGGCCGGTACGTCGGCGAGCCGCTGGGTCATGTCGGCCCCCAGGAGGAGGAGGCCGAAGAACAGCGACGCGGGGATGATGCCGGCGGGATGCAGGCCGCCGAACAGCGCGACGACGATGCCGGTGAACCCGTAGCCGCCGGTCACGCCTTCTATGGCACGCCGGTGCACGCCCAGGATTTCCACAGAGCCGGCGATGCCAGCCAAGGCCCCGGACAGCAGCATGGCGATGATGAGGTATCGTTCCACGCTGACGCCGGCGTAACGCGCGGCCTTGGCCTCGGCTCCGGCCGCACGCATCCTGAAACCAGCGCTTGTCCGCCACAACAGGAAGAACACGACCAAGGCCAGGCCGAGGGCGATGAAGGCTCCGGTATGTAGGCGCGTCCCGGGCAGGATCCGGTCGAGCCACGCTCCCCTGGGAATGCGGACGGTCTGCGGGGTGCCCGAACCCATAACGAGCTCCTCGGGATCCATCATCGGGCCGCGAAGGAGGAAGGTGTAGAACTGGGCTGCGATGTAGTTGAGCATTACCGTCGAAAGGATCTCGTTGACGCCGAGCCTGGCCTTGAGCACCCCGGCTATGCCGCCCCACAAGGCTCCGCCGGCCGCGCCGGCCAGGATCGCCAGGGGTACGAGCAACGGCCTTGGCAGGTCCGGCAGCGCTATCGCCGTCGCGCTCGACGCCAGGATACCCATCATCATCTGCCCTTCGGCGCCGATGTTCAGTATGCCGCTCCTGAAAGCTATGGCTATGCCGAGGGCGATAAGCGACAGCGGGATGGCGCGCACCACGATCTCGGTTATGCCTATCATGTCCTTGAGCGGCTCGGTCAGGATGACCAGGTAGGCCTTGCCGATATTCGCGCCCACCGCGGCGAGGACTATGGCGCCAATGCCCATGGCGGCCGCTGCCGCGGCTACGACGATGGCCGCGTTGTATGCGAATTTGAACGACTTATTCATCGGAGACTCCTGCCATCAGGAGGCCCAGCGACCGCTTCGTCGCGTCGCGTCCCGGCACCACCTTGAGTATCTTCCCTTTGTATATGACCGCCACGCGGTCGGACAGGTTCATGATCTCTTCCAGCTCTTCGGAGATGAGAAGTATCGCGACGCCTTCCGCGCGCCTTGCCAGGAGCTGCTTGTGTATGAATTCCTCGGCCCCCATGTCGAGTCCACGCGTCGGGTACACCGCGACCAGGGCTTTCGGTCCGCGCGCAAGCTCGCGGGCGAGTATGACCTTCTGGATGTTGCCGCCGGAAAGCGAGCCGGCGGCGGTATCGGTCGACGGGCAGCGAATGTCGAAGCGTTCCCGCAGGCCGGCGGCGTTGGCCGCAATTGCTCCCAGCCTGAGGAAGCCACCGCGGCTCCAGTCACGCTGGCCTATGTCCTTGAGCACCAGGTTCTCGCGCACCGAGAACGATGGCACGATGCCTTCGGTATTGCGGTCTTCCGGGATGTAACCCATGCCTTCGGCGATGATACGGCTCGCCGAGCTGCCTGCCAGCTCTACCCCGTCGAGGTTGATGGAACCCGATTCCGGGCGACGGAGGCCGTTGAGCGCTTCGGCGAGTTCCCGCTGGCCGTTGCCCGAGACGCCGGCCAATCCTATTATCTCGCCTGGCGCAATCTCGAGCGTCACGCCGTCGAGTGCCAGGTTGCCCCGGTCGCCCCGGACGCGAAGGTCGCGGATCGACAGGAGGCCGCGGTCACCCGAGCGGTCCAGCCCCGTCGAATCGACGCGGGGAAGCTCGACCTCGTGCCCCGTCATGAGCGCTGCCAGTTCCGAGGGGGAATGGTTCTCCGTCCTTCCCTCGAAGACGATGCGGCCCCGCCTGAGTATCGATACAGTGTCGGAGAGCGCCTTGACCTCGTGGAGCTTGTGGCTGATGAAGACGATTGACAGCTCTCCCGACATCTTCGAAAGCAGCGCTATCAGCTCGTCGGTCTCCTGGGGCGTCAGGGCCGAGGTAGGTTCGTCCAGAATCAGGAACCGTGCTCCGAGGCAGAGCGTCTTGACCAGCTCCACGCGCTGTTGCTCGCCGACTGACAGTTGCCATACCATCGCGTCGGGGTTGACAGGCAGTTCGTGGCGCTCCGACACCTCGACAATCTTCTTGCGCACCGAGGCCAGGTCCAGCCTGAACGGCAGGTGGGCCGACTTCATGCCGAGCGCGACATTCTCTACGACCGTCATGTTCTGGACGAGCATGAAGTGCTGGTGGACCATGCCGATGCCGTGGTCGAAGGCGTCGTTCGGAGATCGGAACCTGACTTCCTTGCCGTTGATGAGGATGTGACCCTCGTCGGGCTGGTACAGCCCCATGAGGATGTTCATCAGCGTAGTCTTGCCGGCGCCGTTCTCGCCGACGAGGGCCCGTACCGAGTACTCGCCCACGGACAGGTCTATATGATCGCAAGCCAGGATGCCGGGAAATCGTTTGGTAATGCCCCGAAGCTCGAGGCTCCGTATCGGTTCATGGCCCATGCCCGAGCTCCTTGATCAATAAATGGCAAGAAGAGAATTTGAACCACGGAAACACGGCGCAATCCTTGCATTGTGCAGGGTTGCGCCGTGCCTCCGTGGCAAAACCGTATATCAGTTTCTCCCGGATCAGTACTTGACGGGCTGCCAGTCAATTTTGAGGGTCTGCGCGGTGATGTCAGCGCGGGCCTTGTCGGCTGCCTTGCGGATGGCGGCGGTCAGGACCGTACCCACCTTGTCGTTGTACTTGAAGATGAAGCCGCCGTTCTTGAAGGTCATCGGGATGTTCTCGCCGCCGAGCGTTCCAACCTGGCGCTTGTCTATCATCGCCTCGATGACCGGAGCGTAGTCGTAACTGGCCGCCGCGATCACCTTGAAGCTCTCGGGAATGGACAGCTGCAGCGTATCCTGGCCAAGCCACCATATCGGCTTGTCCTTGTACTCGGCGACGGCGCGGAGAGCTCCGGTAGCCTGCTGGGCGGCGCCGGTCAGCACGTCGGCGCCTGCCTTGATCTGGGTCTGGGCAAGCTCGCCTGCCTTGACGTAGTCGGCGAACGATCCGGTATGGGCGACCTTGATGTCGGCCTTGGGATTGACCGACTTGACTCCGAGCCAGAAACCGCGGTTGTAGCGGGCCGAGTCGCCGGCGTCGACAGGTCCGACCACGCCGATGATGCCGGTCTTGGTGACCATGCCGGCTATGACGCCGTTTATGTAGCCGGTTTCCTCGCTCATCGGCATGTAGGTGAACACGTTCCTGGGGCCGACGTCGGCGTTGGTGCCGAACGCGAAGGTCGTCTTCGGGAATTCCTCGGACAGCTCGAGGATGAGGTTCTTGAACTGTGCGCCGTGGGCGATGATGATGTCGAAGCCACGGGAGGCGTATTGCCTGGCCGCTGAACCGGCATCGACCGGCTTCATCTTCTCGCTGTAGTTGTACTCGACGAGCGACTCGCCGTACTTCTTCTGCACCGCGACTATCGCGTCGTGCATGGCCTGTCCCCAGCCTTTGTCGTCGACCGTGGACTCGATGATCAACGCGATCTTTACCTTCGATTTGGGAGCACCGTACACGGCGCCCGCCAGCACCATCAACGTGACAAGAACCGCCAGAGTCTTCTTCATGTTCGTCTCCTTGAGCGCATCCGCAACTTTCCCGGGATATGTACGCTGAAGAGCGTTGCCCTATGGTTTGTTAAAGAATACCACGGCGCGCGGACGCAGTAAACAGGAATCAGCGTCCGCCGTCAGGATTCCTGCGTCGCATGGCCAGTTCGCCCGCCCTCTTGGGATGGAACGTGTACAGGTACAGCAGCTCCACCTTCTCGCGCGCCCAAGGTGTGCGCCGCAGGAATTTAAGGCTGGAATCGACACTCGGGTCTACGTTGAAACATTTGATGTGGATCTTGTCGGCCAGGGCCTCCCAGCCGTAGGCTTCCTCCAGTTGTTCGACCATCATCTTCAAGGTGATCCCGTGCATCGGGTCGTCCGAAACGCATTCTGGCACCGAAGCCCTCCTTGTCGCGCAGCCACCCGTTCGCCTCGCGGCTTTAGGTACGGTAAAAATACTGGTAATACCAGCGCCGCGGGCGTATAGTATCCCGTCGCGATGGAGGAAAACAATGCAGCACGAGGTACTGAAACCGCTTCAACTGCTCGATTCCAAAGGCAGGATAGCCGAAGAAGGCTGGGCTCGACACCCGTACTGGCGTTACGACAGGAAGAGCATCAAGGGTGGCGCTCTCCGCGTCAAGGAATGGGACTACTACTCCATACTCTCGGTCGACGGGCGTTTCGGCATCACGCTGACGATGAGCGACCTCGATTATACGGGACTCTTCGCCGTCTGCTTCCTCGATTTCGAGAAACGATACGTCCACCAGGTGGACTCGCTCTCGGTGCTGCCGCTCGGCCGCACCGGCTTTCCACCGGGCTCCGACGACGGCCAGATATGCTTCGGCGACGACAAGCTGTCGCTGATGTTCGTCAGCGCCGGCGGGTTGCGCACGCTGTCATTCAGGGCGCCGGGCATCGCGAACGCCGAGGGCGAGCAGGGACTTGATGGCGCGGTGGTCCTGACCCAGCCGCCGGACCTCGAAAGCATCAATATAGCCACCTCGTGGGCGGAAAACCGCCGTGCGTTCTACTACAACCGCAAAATCAACTGCATGCAGGCATCGGGGGGATTCTCCATAGGGTCCCGCCGATACGAGTTCGACCCGGCCCGCGACTTCGGCGCCCTCGACTGGGGACGCGGCCGCTGGACCTACAAGAATCGCTGGTACTGGAGCTCCGCTTCAGGGCATTCCGGCGGCGTCCCCTTCGGCTGGAACCTTGGCTACGGATTCTCGGACCGTTCGCCGGCCACGGAGAACGCTTTGTTCTACCGAGGTACGGTCCACAAGCTCGATGACGTTGTCTTCCATATTGACGAGAAAGACTACGCCAAGCCGTGGCGCTTCTCGAGTTCCGACGGCCGCTTCGAAATGGACTTTTCGCCGCTCGTCGACAGGAACTCCACGACGAAGCTGGGGCCAATCCGATCGGTTCAGCACCAGGTCTTCGGCGAGTTCACCGGCACGGCCATCCTCGACGACGGCAAGAACCTTAAGATAAAAAATTTCCTTGGATTCGCCGAGGATGTCTACAACCGCTGGTAAGACCCCCCGTCAGAACGGCTCGAAGTTGTTGACCTCGAAATAGTGGAGCCGCATCTCGTCCTGCAAGAGGAGGAGGTCGGCGTAGTGCTGTTCCTCCCACTTGAGGAGGGTTCCCAAAAGCTCCTTGAGGGCGGGAGCCGTGGCACGGATCGACCAGTCGCGATACAGCTGCACTGCATCGGCCTCGAGGTGCAGGGCGGCGGCCACCGCGGCGGAGAGCTGCCGGGAGCTGGAGACCTGCCTGAGAAACGCCTCGGTGACGATCGCAGAACGCCATGAACCGCCGAGCTCGGCCTGGGCATTGCGCTCGGGCGTCAAGTTGATGGTCTTGTCGCGGTAATAGTCGAGCAGGTAGTTGAAGTGTTTCTTCTCGGCCTCGGCGCGTTCCAGGAAGAATTCCTTGACCTTGCCTTCCGCGACTTTCGCGGCTCCTTCGTAAATGGTAACCGAGTCGAGTTCGCCTTTCATGCCGGCTTTGACGGCGTCAAGTATTTCGGTATCAATCATGTGGCCCCCCTTGGCAATCATGCGATAAATATAGCGGCGGAAGTCAGAAATACAAAGACATTTCTTCGGCTTGCCCAGCCAGACAAGCGCGCCTGTCCTGCATGCATGCGAACCGATTCCCGTCCGACGCGGCGTTGTTTATTGTCCGTTTGTGGAAATTTCCATGGAAACAACTATACTTACATCCAGTCATTTATGAAAAAGGGGAGGACCATGACGTCCTGCCAGTACGAGAAGATCATCCACACGTCCAGGGATTTCATCACGCTCATCGACCGCGACTACCGCTACGCCTTCGTCAACGAGTCGTACGCCACGGAACTGGGCGTACCCATCTCGGACCTGCTGGGCAAGACCGTGGGCGAAGTCTGGGGCGAGAAAAAATTCATCGACCGTATCAAGCGGCGGCTGGACCTGTGCTTCGAGGGCATGGAATCCCACGACGTCGACCAGTTCAAGTTCGGCACGGGCTTCAAATACATCCACGTCTCCTATTACCCGTACCGTGAGGACGGCGCGGTGACCCACGTCATGGTCTTCTCCCACGACGTCAGCGTCGTCAAGAAGCTCGAGTCGAAGCTGCTCGACTTCGAGTTCAAGGACCCGACTACCGGGTTGTTCAACCGCCGGTCCTTCGACATCGTCCTCGACATGGAGCTGGAGAAGGCCAAGCGGGCAAGCGGTGCCAATGGCATCAGGGCCGTGCTTTTCGTCAACCTGCGGAACATCTCGCAGATAAACGCGGCCTTTGGCTACGAACTGGGCAACCTGCTCCTCGAGGCTACCGCGCTCAGGATAAAGGACTCCCTCCGCTCGAGCGACTTCGTCTTCCGCTTCGACGGCAAGGAGTTCGCCGTGATACTCACTACGCTGAGACGCGGCTCCCACATACCCATAGTCGCCCAGAACATCAGGGTCAAGGCCGATTTCCCGTACAGCTACAGGGGTACGGTGATAAACATCGCCTGCAACATCGGGGCGTCGGTATTCCCGGACGACGGCGACGGGAGGGAAGGCATCGTCGCCCATGCAATGGCCGCGATGAACGAAGCCAGGGAAAGGAACGAGCCGCTGGTGATGTTCAACAAGGTTCTGCACGAGCGCGGGCTATACGTTTCCAGGTTGCGCTCCGACATCCGCACCGCCTTCGTCGAGAAGCAGTTCAGGGCGTTGTTCCAGCCGATCGTCGACGACTCCGGCATGATAGTCGGGGCCGAGGCCCTGATACGGTGGCAGCATCCAGAACTGGGCAACATTCCTCCCGACGTCTTCATACCCATCGCCGAAGAGTCGGGCAACATCGAGATGATAGGCAAGTGGGTGCTGTTCCAGGTCTGCCGCGACATCAAGCACATGAGCGCCGAGCTCGGAGACCGCTACATCTCCGTCAACTTGTCCAGCAGGGAATTCGGCAGCCCCAAGCTCGTACAGGACATCCACGACCTGATCGTAGCGGAGAAGATATCACCGGGGTCCCTCAAGCTGGAGATAACCGAGCGGCAGAGCATGGAGGACATCGAGTCGGTGATAAAGAAGATAGACAGCCTCCAGGCGCTCGGCATCGACGTACTGATAGACGATTTCGGCTCGGGCTATTCGTCGCTCGGCTACCTGAAGCGGCTCCCGGCGAGAACCATCAAGGTCGACAAGGCCTTCGTCGACAGGATAGTCGAGGACGAGGAAGACCGCGCCTTCATCGCCGGCGTCATAGCCATGATAGCGAGCAAGCGCAAGAAGGTCCTGGTCGAAGGCGTAGGGGACGTCGACCAGTTCCGCATCCTGCGCGACCTCGGGGTCAAGTACATGCAGGGCTACTACTTCTCCAAGCCGCGCTCGGCGCAGGAGTTCCACGAGCTTCTCAGGCGGGGCGAACCCCTTCCCGAGAAGCCCTGAGCCTTATATCGCCGGCCAGTTTTCCAGGACATAACGCTCGGCCTCGACGTTCCAGAGGCCGCCCTTGGCGCGGCACAGTGAATCGACCTTGGCGAAGCGCTTGTCCGACACCCCGAGCGAGCCAAAATCGTCTATCGCCGTCAGCGGCATCGCGATTCCCGTGTATATCAGCTTCTTGCCGGCCGGCTTGTCCGGAAGGCGCAGGGTCGCCTCGGCCGCGCTGTCGAGGCCACCCACGTGGGTAACCATCACGGCGGGGTTCAGCTGCCCGCGCTCGGCCATCCGCAGGGCCTCGCGCATGTCGTCCGTGTTGCCGCCGGTCGTGCCCATGACGTGAGTTGAAGCGTAGTGCACGTCGTAGAAGTTGACGCGCGCCGACAGACTGGTATCCGTAGGCCCGGCGAAGAAGTTGAGGCAGCCGTCCCGACCCAGAATCCTGCCGCCCTGCAGGCAGAGGGCAACCGGGTACCCGCCCTGCAAACGCACGGTCTTGCGCGGCTGCAGACCTTTTCCGTCCCAGAGCACAAGCAGCCCGTCCGCGGAGGCGGCGACCAGATCCCCGTCAGGCAGGGAGACAATATCCAGCACGCCACCCTTGGCAAGGACGGGAAAAGGACGGATGACATGCGTTTGCAAATTGATGAGGGCAATATCCCCGGTCACGAATCCGACAGCAAGCTGCCTGTTGTTCCTCGGCGAGATCCGGGTTATCCCGGTTCCTGGAAAACGATACGCCCTGACCAGGGTATAGAAATCACCCGAGTCACGGGTG
>PGXR01000074.1:0-1049 GCA_002839245.1 Spirochaetae bacterium HGW-Spirochaetae-7
CCCAGTTGAAGACGAAGAGGAGCAGGGTCAGCAGAAGCATGATGAGCCAAATCAGGCAACCCGCGCCGCTCCTGCCTTTAGCCCTGCCGCCGCTCCTGCCGCTGGCCCTGCCGGACCCGTACCTGGAGCCTGTCTTTCGTTGCGCCATCGTATGGCGATACTAGCCGCGGGCCGTCACGCGGTCAAGGCAGCTCAGCCAGCTGGTCGCGGGCCAACGAGTCGTCCGGCTCCAGGTCGAGCACCGTCCTGAAAAAACCCGCGGCCTCTTCGTTCCGCCCCTGCTTTCGGGCCACCACCCCGAGGTTCGAGATGATCTTGACGTTGTCAGGTTCCTTGCGCAGGGCCCGTTCAAGGTGGCCCCTGCTTTCTACGAGAAGGCCGAGTTCCATTTCGCAAATCGCGAGCTCGTTGAGCACGTCCACTTCGTCGGCGCCAAGCTCCAGCGCCTTGAGAAAGGCTTCGCGTCCCTCTTCCCATCGCCCCAGCCGCCGGCGTCCCCAGCCTGCAAGGAACCATCCGTTCCACACGGCAGGGTTGGCGAGAGTGAACCTGAGCGCCTTGTCGATGCCTTCCTCTTCTTTTCCCATCTTGATGAAATCGTATGCTTCCTTGAACAGGGAATCCGCGTCGCTACGGACGCGGAGCTTCGCGGCTATCTCCCTGGCCTTCGCAAGCTTGGCCACGTCTGCCCCGATGGCGCCGTAGGATTCGAAAAGCCTCACCGCCTGGTCATAGGACCGGTTCTTGAGATGAAAGAAACCCGCGTTGAAGAACGCATCGGGATACACGGGTTCGAGTGCCAGCAGGCTCTTGTAGGTCTCGAAGGCCCTGTTCCGCACGGCGTCGGCAAGGTCTTCCTTGCCGGATCTGTCCAGCGCATCGGCCTTGTCCTCGTAGAGTATCGCGAGGTTGAGCATTGGCTCGGGAGCAGACGGAGCCAGCCCCCTGAGGGCCTTGAATATCTCTTCGGCTACCTCGAGCTCCCCATTCCGCGCCTTCAGTATGCCCGTCTCTGAAAGCTCGGCGAAAATTCCCGGCTTGACGGCGAG
>PGXR01000074.1:1128-13648 GCA_002839245.1 Spirochaetae bacterium HGW-Spirochaetae-7
TGCCCGCCACGATCATTTCCCAGGACAGGCCAGAAAGGTCCGCCGTTTCCTGCCCGAGCTCGACAGGGATGGGTACGGCTGGATCGACCATGAACGAGCCAATGGGCCTGGCCATGGCCGCGGGTATTTCGATGAATACTATGTTGCCCGGCATGCGGGGTGAATCGTCGTCATTCATTGTCTCTCCATGGTTTTGTCTTAGGCGCTGAATCGGTTCAGGCCGAGGCGTCTGGCGTCGGCTGGTCATCGGCCTGGTTCTTCTTTTGTCCCAAGTAATCGTTGATATGCATCTTGTAGGACATCGGCACGACGGCTTCGTCGAAATGGATGGCGATGGCGGTCAGGTCTTTCCGGCCTTCTACGTCCTCGTATCGTACCGACTTGCCCGAGACTACGACCATTTCAAGCGGCTCCTCGAAATCGATGCGCAGTTTGCAGGCCTTTCCGACGAGGAACTTCGCAAGACCGACGATTATCACCTTGGCCCCGGTGAACGACAGGTCCCGCAGGATGCATTTCCTCGGTACGCTGTCGATCATGATAGTCGATTCCTTGCGCGCGAGCCCTATCGTCCGCATGGCGTCCGGCGTCAGGAGTATCCTCTCGTCACGCCTCCTGGTCGAGGCAACGTTGGCTTCGAGCAGGCGTCCCATGATTTCGACGAAATCATCCGGAGGACGCTGGGTGAACTGGATGACGATAAACTGGAGCGTTCCGTTCGACTGGGCGTACGGCGAAAAGCCGCTCACCCGGCCTGATATGAAGAACAACAGGGGATCGGACTTGTCAGATATCTTGAAGCACAGCCTGACGCTGACCAGGTTGTTGGCTTTGGCGATTCGTTCCATCAATCCTGGCCGGTTGGGCGCCAATATCTTGGTTTCGTTGAACGAACTGGAATAGAGAACGCACGGCCATTGCTCGCCCAGGCACTTCACGAAAACCTTCTGGGGCTGAAGGCCGCTCGACTTGACGACTTCCTTGGTATACGTCACGGCAATCGCGCGAAAGGTATCGTAGTACTTTGTTAATTGCTGACTCGTTGCGATTGACATAATGTCTGGCAATCATACGGTATGGGCACCCTTTGGTCAATCAAAGAGCCCCCATGGCCCACGTACCGGCGCATCATTGACAAAGGGGTGGCTCACCCCTATCTTTTGCGAAAGCCGCGCATTGGACGTCGGCATCATGCCCGCACAGAGGTAGGATAGATGAAAGAAGAGTACGAGTTCCCGCTCGAGGATTACATGAGCCGGGAGCGATTCGAGCGCATGAAGCGCTTCGCCCAGGACAAGGAGACTCCGTGCCTCATCCTGGATCTCGAGGTCGTGCGCTCCAAGTACGAGGAGCTCCGCAAGAATATCCCGTATGCGAAGATATACTATGCGGTCAAGGCCAATCCCAACGACGAGGTCGTGTCGCTCCTCCGTGACCTCGGCTCATGCTTCGACGTCGCGACGCGCTTCGAGCTTGACCAGCTCATCAGGCTCGGCGTAAGCCCTGACAGGATGAGCTTCGGAAACACCATTAAAAAAGAGAAGGACATAGCCTATTTCTACGACAACGGCGTGCGGATCTTCGCCACCGACAGCTTCGAGGATGTCGAGAAGATTGCCCGCGCGGCTCCCAAGTCCAGGGTGTTCTTCAGGATACTCACCGAAGGCCTCGGTGCCGACTGGCCGCTGTCGAGAAAATTCGGCTCGCATCCCGAGATGACCCGAAACCTGATCCTGCACGCGCGGGACCTCGGCCTTGAGCCGTACGGCATATCGTTCCACGTCGGCAGCCAGCAGCGGGACATCGGCCAGTGGTCGACGGCACTGGGAAACGTAGGGAACATCTACGCGTGGGCGGAGGATCAGGGCCTGAAGCTGTCTATGATCAACATGGGCGGCGGTTTTCCGGCTATGTATACGGACCCGACCAATCCCATCGAGCATTACGCAGGCGACATCAAAAGCTTCCTCGTCAACAACTTCGGCGAAGACTTGCCCGAGATCATCGTCGAGCCTGGCCGGTCGATGGCCGGCGACTGCGGCATCATCGTCACCGAGATAGTCAACATCGCCAAGAAAAGCACCCATGACCTGTACCACTGGGTCTTTTTCGACATAGGCAAGTTCGGCGGCCTGATCGAGACCCTGGACGAAGCTATCAAGTACCCGATCTACTTCGAGAAATCCGGCCCGACCCTCGACATAATCATAGCCGGGCCAACCTGCGACAGCATGGACATCCTGTACGAGAAGACCCCGTACGAGATGCCGGCCGGCACCAAGATAGGTGAACGCGCCTACATACTGACTACCGGCGCCTATACACAGAGCTACAGCTCGATATACTTCAACGGATTCCCGCCGCTCGCCGCCTACGTCATGAAATAAGCATCCAGCTGGAGCGGCGGCGCGACGTTCGTTTTCCGCCGCCCGCCGTTAGCGTCATCAAACAACCGGCTCGGCTTTACGTGCATCCGCGGGTCTTGCGGCCCGAGGACCGGCTAGTCGAGGTAAAACTTCATTAGTTCATCGAAGCTTGCATCTTTCAATATTCGACACCGCCAGGAGTGGTTACCCAAGGCCAGCCATACAAGGGGCGGTGGCGATAGACACCGAGATGCAAGCTTCGATTTACTATGCAAGACCTATCTGGAAACCTCGGTCACCAGGGCATCCGTCCATCCCGCACCGTCAAGTTTCGCCTCCGCCGCGGCCCTGTCCGCCCGGGAGACGTATATCACGACGCGGTGGTAGGGCTGGGCGACCTCGATGACGGCTGCAAACCCGAGCAGCGCGAGGCTCTCGATCGCGGTCCTCGCGTGCGCCGCGTCGCGGTACGAGCCAACCTGTATGCGCGCTACTATGGTGGCCACGCCCGGCGCGACGGTTTGCGTCCCCGCCTGCATGGCCGAATCGGGAAAGGCAGAAACGCGACCAGGCGCCGGAAAAGGGCCTACGGCACTTCCGGCGGGAGCCTGGCGAACCTCGACGAGCGCGGTTCCCGTACGGTCCAACCCGATGGCCATGGCAGCGGCCTTCGACAGGTCTATGATCCTGCCGGCGACAAAAGGGCCGCGGTCGTTGATGCGGACCACCACGCTCCTGCCGTCGGCGAGGTTGGTCACGGTCACGAAAGTGCCGAAGGGAAGTTTCCTGTGGGCAGCGGTCATGGCACGCATGTCGAACGACTCGCCGTTGGCGGTCTTTTTGCCGTGAAAAGCCTCGCCGTACCAGCTCGCGACTCCAGTTTCGGGAGGAAAGGCGTCAGGCAGCCCGGCCGAAGCGGCGCCAGTCAGGACCAGCGCCGCCAGAAGGCCAAAAGCAGGCCGGAACGATACGTTCACGAGCGGGTATAACCCTCGGCTACGGCAAAAATCTCGGAATACAGGGCATCGAGCTTGTCCTCGTCGACGCTGGAGAACGCGACGCGTATCCATTTGTCCTGTATCGAGATGACGCCGATACCCCGCTCGTCGAGCAACTTGAGCCTGAGCGCTTCGGCGGAGAAGCCTTCGCACTCGAAGCACATAAAGTAACCGGAGTTGAAAGGAAGCTCGCGGAAACCGCCGGGCGCCGGATGTGAGGCGAGGAAGGCCTTCACCTTGTGGTAGCGTCGCTCAAGGATGGCTCCGAATTCGGCCTTCTGCTTCGCGTAGCCGGGATCCGCCATCGCTTTGGCCAGGATGTTCTGGGTCGGTGCCGCCGAGTTCGAGATGCTCGAACGAATGACGCCCATCAGCTTCTTGACCAAGGCGTCGTAGCCGGCTGCGTTGATCGCCGGACAGGCAAAGGTGACGAAACCTCCGCGGAATCCCCAGACATAGTCTTCCTTCGTCTGCCCATCGACCTTCGCCGCGAGGATGCGCGGGTGGGCGGCGGCGAGGCGGGCGAACATCGATTCGCGCAATGTCCCCTTCTCGTATTGCAGTCCAAAATACGCGTCGTCGGAGATGACGAGGAGATCGGCCCCGGCGTCCGCTATGCGAACCATCGCGGCCACGATGCCATCAGCCTCGACAAGCGTAGGGGTATAGCCCGTAGGGTTGTTGGGATAGTTGAGGATGACGACCGCTTTGCCGCGGGCCTTTGCCGCCTGGCTCGTCGCCTTCTCAAGGCCGGCCACGTCGAATCCGCCCTCAGGCGTGAAGAATCGATAGGTAGCGAGCGTTGCCGCTTTCCGCTCCTCCATGATCAGTCGATAATTCGGCCAGAACATGTCCGCTACTATTACAGGATCGCCCTCGTTGATGAACATGTCTGCGAGATACGAGATTCCCGCGGTCAGACCGGGCACCACGACGGGAGTCGAGAAGGATTTCCCCTCCAGCGAAGGATTCTTTTTCAGCAGTTCCTTGCGCCACGACTCCCTGTTCGCGGGAACGCCTGCCGTCGGCGCGTAGGCCACGGCTTCACTCCTGGTCAAGCTCGGCAACTGCGCTAGCACCGCGTCAAGCGCCATCGGCTCCCCGTTCGCGACCGCCATGCCTATGGTTGCGTTGAAACGCTTCGCACGTTCCGTCGCCTCGGCACTCTGGGACAGTATACCTTTCGGAAAATACATCCTCGATCCAATATTCGACAGCAACCGCGATACGCAAGTACCTTCAAGCGATGCATTAAGTTCGACAGCCAGCGCGTTCATGACAAGCCCTCCACCATCGGTTCATTTAGGCGGGGCATAGAAACCTTGTCAAGGGCACTGCGGACATCGTCGACGCGAGGCATTGCACTTGCGTACCGGCAGTCCTATACTTTAATCAGCCCAGCAGCCATGAGGAGGCGTACCGGCATGATAAAGAAGCGATACGCAAAAGACAGTTCGTCGTGTACCGTCACATTCATCATCCAGCCGGAGCAGGCGGAAGGAATATCGACCGCTTTCGTCGCAGGGGACTTCAACAACTGGAGCCATAGCGCTACGCCGATGAAGAAAACCGCCAACGGGAGCTTCGAAGCCAGCGTCAAGCTGGATACCGGCAGGGAATTCCATTTCAGGTACCTTCTCGATGGCGGCAGATGGGACAACGACTGGCACGCTGACAAGTACGTCCAGAGCCATTTCCGCGACGCAGACAACAGCGTCGTCATCGTCTGATACCTATCGATACTATTGACATTTTTGACTATCACAGGTCTACTATATTTCAATAGAACTGTATGTCCGATAGGACAGCATGTTCGCACATCCAGTCGGGAGGATACATGAAGAAGAATATTGCGGCGCTCATGGCGCTGCTGTCACTCGCCGCCGTCGTCTCTGTCGGCGCCCAGGCCAAGCCCGCTGACGGCTTCTATTTCGCGGAAGAGACCGCTTTCCAGTCAAGCGGCTGGAAGGATCAAGTCGTCCTCCAGGTCAAAGGCGGAAAGATCGTAGCCGCCGCCTGGAACGGCATCAACAACATGGGCATCACGGACAAGAAGACAGAAGCCGCGGCCGGCCGCTATGGCATGGTCAAAGCGTCCAAGATCGCCAAGGAATGGCATGAGCAGGCAACTGCCGTGGAGAAGTACCTGATAGCCACCCAGGACAGCGCTTTCTCCAAGTATTCGAATGCCGAAGGCAATACCGACGCAATCTCCGGCGCCACGATGCACGTCAAGGGTTTCTTCGAGCTCGTCAAGTCCGCAATATCCGCAGGTCCAGTGACCAAGGGCACCTACAAGAAAGACGGCTGGTTCTACGCCAAGGCTCCCGTCTTCGACAAGAGCGGCTATAAGGCCACCGCGCTGATAACGATCGTCAACGGACGCATCGTCAGTGCCAACTGGAACGGCATCAACAAGGACGGCGGCGACTCCAAGTTCGTCCGCGCGGTCAAGGGCAGCTACAAGATGAACGCCAAGCAAGGCGAGTGGAATGTTCAGGCACCCCGCGTCGAAGCCACCCTCGTCAAGCAGCAGGACCCCGCCAAGATAAATGTAAAAGCCGACGGCAAGACCGACGCCGTCTCCGGCGTCTCGGTCACGATCAACGACTTCATCGCCGTCGCCACCGAAGCCCTCAAAGACGCAAAGTAAGCCAAGTCCCTGGATTCAAAAGGCCGCCCGACAGGGCGGTCTTTTTTTCAATTATGGGTACTGCGAACATGGCGCGAGGATAGCAGGCGCTGAAGGCATACTACTGTATGTCGAAGCGCATGCGCGCCGAAGCAACGCAGCGAGCACCCCGAGATTTTTAAAAAGAAAAAGAACGGTATGCCTGGACGTCTGCGCATACCGTTCCGAATAGGCATGACTGCCTGTTTACAATATCGGAGAGCTGTTGTGCTGGATTTAGTTTTTTCTGTGCGTTTTCAGCGGATGGACGGATCTGACAGGCGGGTGGCGTGCCACCGGGCGCTTTCGGCTACGGCGCGGTACAGCCGGACAGTGCGGTCCAGGCTCTCGTCGAAGGTTCTGGCCCTGCCGCCCACAGCCTCCGCCGCAGAGGAAAAAAGGAATCCGACAATATCGCGGGCATGGCTTTCGAGCACCGAGCCGTCAATGCGGGAAAGCTCCGACAGCGCAGCATCCAGCGCGCCTCCGCTCGATCCCATGGCATTAGTGGCGACATCGATCGCCCTGTCGGCCATCCCGGCAATTCTTCCCAACTCCACGGTCAAGCCGTCCAATATCGATTCGACTGAACCGGCTTGCCCGGCTTGCCGCACGGCTAGCGAAGCCTCCAGCCTGGACTCAATCCCGACTCGTACCGTGGGATATTCGAGGAGGTCCTGAGACCGGGCACAAGGCATGCCTGGAATTGCCAGACCCTGGCCCGACAGATTCCAGGTCGGCGTCTCGGGGTGCGTTGCTACCTTCCTCGAAAACCATCCCGAGTACAGCGACAGTCTCTCGTCGCTTGTAACCATGGAACCGTCATTGGCGGCTGCCTGGAACGGCCTGCCTCCGCGCATCGCTTCGAAAGCCGCGGTCGACGCCGGTTCGAGCCTGGTGCCGGTCGCCAGCGAGCGCTGTTCGAAAAGGCTTGCTCGGGCGTGGGTCCTGCCACCGGGAAACGACAGGTCGAGCCCAGCCATGAATACGGGAGTGCAGCCTAATATCCGGGCAAAGTCCCAGGCTGTCGTGGCTACCGATCCGCCCGCGCCAAGCACGCCCTTGACCGGACCGGCCCGTTCCTCGACGTAGCGGCCAAGAGGATAGATGGAGGAACACATGACCGTTCGCCTCGAGCGCAAGCGAAGCACCGACGGCCAGACCGCTGCTTCGGTCACCAGCACGCTCCGAGGAGCAGCGCAGCCGTCGAGGTGCCGGGCATTCCAGTATTGCGGGTCGACGACGACCACGAAATCCGGCTGCACTCCCGTCCGCAGCACCGACCGCAACGCGGTGTCGACGCAGATGACGACGAACCGAAGGGCGATTTCAGGCAACAAATCCAGCAGCTCGTCAAGCGACGGGCCTGCCGCGAGAACCAGGGCTGGCAAGCCGGAGAACCGGCCCGCCAGCACCGATACGCCGGTACTCGCCGCGGCAGGAAGCACGTTCCTCGACAGGTTGCGAACCCACAGCCGCCCGAAACGCCGGAGCGTCGCGGCGTTTATTTCGTCCCGGAGCCGGTAACGCTCCAACTGCCCCTTGAGCGCCAGCGCTGCCTCCGGAAAGGCCGCAAGCATAGCCCGGTTTTCGATCACCGCGATGGTGCGAGGCGAAGCGTCGTCAAGAAAGTCGCCCAGGCCCATCCCGCCGGGGCACAGGATGAGGGTGAAACGCCGGTCTGATATGACGGGAACCAGGTCCGTGGCCCGGAGCAGCGCCGCGAGCCAGGATTCGTCGATCTCGACGGCGACTATATTGACGCCAGCCTCGAGCGTCGCCTTGACCGCGTAACCCAGGCCCAGGCCCAGGGCAACGACAAGGTCAGCACCGGTAGCCACCGCCTCCCCTGCGACCAGGCGCCCTTCGTTCACGGGATCATAGCGCGAATGAAGCCAGGACGCCCCGGTCCTGGCGCTCGGGGCACCGCTTTTAGCCCGCAGCACCTCGAGGGGGTACGGCACCGCCGCCTCCACGATACCGGCGAGCTTGCCTGACCGGCCCGCCAGCGCCGAGAGATTCGAGGCGAACGGCTCTTCCGGCGAGACCAGTCTCACTCGAGCCTCAGGATGACCGTCATGCCCGCAATGACCGGTTCGCCCGGAGCAGGAGTCTGCTCGCGGACCCAGCCGTCGCCCACGATCTGCACGCCGATATCCTTGCGCTCGAGCAGGGATGTCAGGGCGCGCTTCGGCAAGCCCCGAAGGTCCGGCATGTATTCTCCTATCGTCGCCGCATCGATGCCCGAAACCTGGATGCGTCCTCCGTGGCTCGCCGAGGCCGATCCCGAACGGGCGATACCGTAGAGGTCCGCGATCGTGTTCGCCACGTCCTTGACGAAAGGCGCGGCAATCCGGCCTCCGTACGTAGAAGCGCCTTTAGGATTGAAGATGGCGGTGTACACGATGTATTCAGGCGCGCCGCTCGGGAACAGCGCTATGGTGCTGGCGATGAAATCGGTATCGGAGTACCGCCTCGTCGCCGGGTCGATGACCTGCGCCGTTCCCGTCTTGACCGACATCCGCAGGTCTTCGATGCGAGCGCGGTGCCCCGTCCCGGTATCGAGCACTGCGGCTTCCATCGCGCCGAGTATGGCGTCGGCTTCTGATTTTTCCATTACGCGCCGGACCGATATTGGCGAGGGAGCGTCGATGGTGTTGCCTGTCGCGTCGGTGATGCGATCCAGCGTCCGCGGGCGCAGGAGTACCCCGCCGTTAGCTATGACGGTCGCGGCGCTTGCCATCTGCAGCGCGGTCACGAGCAGTTCCTGGCCTATCGCCACCGTCGGCTTGGTCCGGGCCGACCAGTCTTCCGGTTTCCGCAGCAAGCCCGGGCTCTCGCCGGCGAGGTCGGCGCCTTCCCTCTCGCCAAACCCGAACTCCCTGATCTTGGCATAGAAATCTATCGGGGAAACGGTATCGGACGCGTAGGCGGCTCCTGCGTTGCACGAGTACTCGAGTATTCGCGTCACGTCGACGATGCCGTGTACGCCAAGGCACTTGATGACGATATCCTCGCCAGACGCTGTCGCGTGCTCGTAGCTGCCGTCGCAATAGAACCTGGACCGCCCGTCAATGCCGCCCAGCGCCATAAGCGAACCCATGCTGTAGACCTTGAAGACCGAGCCTGGTTCGTAGGCATAGATCGCCACGCGGTCCACCCAGGCGGACCGGTCGGCCGCCAGGAATTCGTTCGGGTCGAAGTCGGGCAACGAGACGTAGGCGATTATGTCGCCCGTCCGCGCTTCCATCGCGACGAGGGCCAAGGCTTCCGCCGCGTTGTCGGTCAACGCCTTGCGCGCGAGAGTCTCGAGCCTGAACTGCAGGTCGGCGTCTATCGTCAGGAAGACCGAGTCGCCGTACGAAACGCCGCCTTTCGCCGCTTCGGGATCAGCCGCAAGTACGGAATCGAAGGCTGCCTCGGCCCCGGCCAAGCCATGGTTTTCGGTTCCGACGAAGCCGACGAGGTGCGCCGCGAGCGATCGTTCGGGATACACCCTGCCGGCTACACGGTCGAGGCGTATGCCGTTCATACCGGTAGACACGATGGCGCTTTCGACGGCCTTGGCCACGTCGCCCGAGACCCTGCGAGCGAGGTAGGAGAAATCCGGGCCGCCTCCGGTCATGTGTCCAAGTATTTCAGCCTGGTCCACGCCGAGAGCTGCGGCTATGGCGTCGGCGAACTGGGACTCGCGGCCTTTCGTAACCGAAGGCTTCCATACGGAGATGTCATAGAGGTCGGTGTCCACCGCAAGGAGACGGCCTTCCCGGTCGTAGATGGGACCCCGGATCGTGACGACCCGGGACGAAGGCGAAGACGGGGCTCCACCAGCCTCGAGCGCCAGGCGTCCGTAGCGCACGATGGTCGCGCCGGCCACGATCGCCAACACTCCAAGTACCATATAATGCCGGATGAAGCGCTTATCGATCGACATCGTCCGCAGCGTCCTTCGATGATTCCGTTTTTGATCCTGTGCGGAAATGACCGCTTGAATAGAGTAGCACTTTTCCGGTGATATTCTCAATCGGCACCGGCCCGTATTCACGGGAATCGCGTGAAACAGCCTCATTGTCGCCGACGACGAAAACTCTATCTGCAGGCACGAAGCGGCTCCCGCCCATACGAAGCGAGGCCGACGCTCCCGTTTCGGCGAATCCGCCCCTGCCTTCCATCATGCCGGCCTCTAGGCGGATGAACGCCGGACCCACTTCGAAGACACGCTTGATGGCACGCCTGGACTGGTTGGCCGTGGCGGAAAGCAGGACGACGTCGCCCGGCCTGGGTTCGGCCCACCGCACCGCGTAGCGCTCCGCGACCGGTAGCCATAGCCCGTAGGCGCATCGCAGGACTACGGCCACCGTTCCCGGCCCTATCGTCGGGACCATGGATTCCCCCCTGACGATGACGAGGTCTATTACCAACGACTTTGCGATTACGGCGACGACAATGGCTGTCATGACGATGCGCCAGGATGATACTTGAAGCCTGTTCGCCTTCTTCTTCGCCACGCCAGCCTCTCCTTGTCTACGCCAGGACGCTCCAAGGTCTCAATGCCCGGAGCATACTCGCCGATAGTGTAGCGTATGGATATGCAAACCGTCATTGGCGATCAGAATATTGTACGTCGACATAAACCTGTCAGGATAGCTCTGGATCCTGGATTCATCCATCCGATACGAAACAGCCTCGCGGATAATGAGTACGCCAGGCACAATCGGGTTCCCTCGCGTTCCTCCGACTTCCATTCGGACAACCCGTTCACGATGACACAGTTGCCCCGCGCGAGCGCCAGGCGCGTGCGTCGCATTTGGTCGCCAGCGTCGCTGAAAAAAGGATTCGGAGACTTCGCGGACCGGATGTATTCCCCGAGACTGCTGCCGATGGTACTGGGACTCTTGGGAGTCCTCCTGGTCACCGTCGCGATTGTCGCGGTCGGAGCCGCGGAGGCCTCCGCCAATCTGAGCGGTTTCCAGTTGCCTGAGGACGGCACGATGGCGGCAATACTGCTCGACTCCCTGTCCGCAAGCGAGCGCCCGGAAGAGGAAGCGGATTCCGCGCCGGCTTTGCCCGCGACCGTTTCGCTCACGAGCTACAAAGTCGCCAGAAACGATACGCTGGACGCCGTTTCCCGACGCTTCGGCATCCGCCTCGATACGCTCATAAGCATCAACGGAATAGCCGACGTGCGCAGGCTGGCCACCGGCATGGTGCTCAAGGTTCCGAACATGGACGGCATCGTCCATACAGTCAGAAAGGGCGAAAACCTTTCGGGGATAGCCGCAGCTCGCGGAGTCTCGGTCATTGACCTGATCGACGCCAACGACCTCTCGAGCCAGACGATAGTCCCGGGCCAGGCCCTGTTCATCCCCGGCGCCCGACTTTCGTCCTACGACCTCAAGAAGGCACTCGGCAAGCTGGTCATCTGGCCGGTCAACGGCAGCATCAGCTCCAACTTTGGCTATCGCGCCAATCCATTCACCGGCATACGGCAATTCCACAACGGCCTCGACATCGTCGTGCCGAATGGCTCTCCTATCAAGGCTGCGATCGACGGACGCGTCGCAGAAACCGGATACAGCGCGCTTTTTGGAAATTTCATCATACTTTCGCACCCCGAGGGGTACCAGACCCTGTACGCCCACATGAGCAAGATACTCACAAAACAGGGCAACAGCGTATCGCAGGGTGCGGTCATCGGGTTGGTCGGCACGACCGGTTACAGCACCGGTCCTCACCTGCATTTCGGGGTGTTCAAAAACGGCAAGGCAACCGACCCGGGCAAACTTCTCGGCGGCAGGTGACGGCGCCGAAGACGGGTGAATCGTCCGACATCCTTGCCGAAATGCAGGGAGACTGTTATCATCGAAACGTTCCGGAGGAATCATGAGAAAACTTGTTGTCGCCATCGTGGCGGTGCTGGCCATATTTACGTTCATACGGGAGTACAAGGCTCCATCTTCGCGGGGTTTCCAGGGCAGTCATATCGAGGCCACCGCCCAGAACTGACAGCCGCTCCTGCTTGTCGATGTGAACCGTCCTGAAAGGACGGTTTTTTTATGATTTAGTAGACTCAGAAAAACGCTCTTTGTGCAGTAAAGTAGACCAAGTTACCAGAAAGATTGGTTCTTGATATTCAGACTCTTCATATCTCCTTTCAGTATAGTGAAATAATATTAAAGAAATGGTGAAGCTAGACTTGGCATGATTATTGCTTAATATCTAGCATAGAGGTTACCGAAATGAGTGCACAGTCGGATATTTCCAGGTCAGAAGATACCCTCAAGATATATTACGAGCGCGTTAAGCAGATCGCCCTCCTCACCGCCGAGGAAGAGCGCGAATTGTCGATGCTCATCCAGTCGGGCGACGAAGCGGCTCGTTCGCGGCTGATCGAGGCGAACCTTCGCCTTGTCATAAAGATAGCGCGCGCCTTCGCCAATTTCGACGTTCCCCTGATCGATCTCATCCAGGAAGGCAACATGGGC
>PGXR01000075.1 GCA_002839245.1 Spirochaetae bacterium HGW-Spirochaetae-7
CCAGTAGCTCTAATGGTAGAGCGCCGGTCTCCAAAACCGGATGTTGAGGGTTCGAATCCTTCCTGGCCTGTACATCGAGCGGTGACCAGCGGTCGGTCATTCATTGGGAACCGCGCCTGATGGCGCGGTAGTGTCGTCTGCGAATTGATCCGCCTTCAAGGAGCCTGCATGAACAAGATAGTCCAGTTCTTCAAGGATTGTTATGGTGAGCTGAAGAAGGTCATCTGGCCTTCCAGGGACAGCGTCATCGCCTCTACTAAAATCGTGTTGGTCTCCACGCTTGTCGTCGCGCTGTTCCTCGGCGTCGTGGACTTCATCCTCGTCCGCGGCATAGACCTGCTTTTCTGAGCCGGGCGTAGGCAATGGCTAAGTCCTGGTACGTCCTGCACGTCTACTCCGGTTACGAGGCCAAGATAGAGCGGACTATCCGCATGCTTCTCGCCAACGACGACCTGGATCCAGCAGTTGTCGCGGACATCAAGATCCCGAGCGAGGAAGTTGTCGACGTCAAGGACGGAAAGCGCCGGACGACCCAGCGCAAGATGCTTCCCGGGTACATCCTGGTGGAAATGGACCTGCCCGAGAATGACTGGAAGGCGACGTGCTCTACCATCAGGAAGATCACGGGCGTTACCGGTTTTGTCGGGGCGACGATGCACCACAAGCCCGCGCCCATTTCAGGCGAGGAAGCGCGCCATATCCTGCAGCGCGCAGGCGAGATCAAGGGAGACAGGCCGGCCAAGTCGAGGCAGAATTTCGCCGTCGGCGAGCAGGTCAAGATAATAGAAGGACCTTTCGATTCGTTCACCGGGACGATCGAGGAGGTCAGCAACGACAAGAACAAGCTCAGGGTCATGGTGGGCATCTTCGGGCGGGCCACGCCAGTCGAAGTCGACATGCTCCAGGTAGAGAAGCTATAGGTTCTATTGCAAGCTGGATCGTGCCGATGGGCGCGATCCACTCCGCATGATGGGAGCCATCCTCTTCGGGGATGGCGCTATCCCCGGCTACCGATCCCCGCCGATGGCGGGGCGGACCGGGGCCCGGTTGCCGTACGGCGTACCGGGATACCACGAAAGGAGTCGATCATGGCAAAGAAAGTGGTCACCGCGATCATCAAGTTGCAGTGCCCCGCAGGCAATGCTACGCCGGCGCCGCCCGTCGGACCGGCACTCGGTCCGCATGGCGTCAGCGCCCCCCAGTTCTGCCAGCAGTTCAACGAGCGGACCAAGTCGATGGAGTCGGGGCTCACCATTCCCTGCGTCATAACGGTCTACAAGGACAAGTCCTTCACCTTCATCACGAAAACGCCTCCGGCGGCGGTCCTCATCAAGAAAGCCATAGGACTAGAAAAAGGTTCGCCGATTTCACACAAGCAGAAGGTCGGCAAGATTTCCCATGCCAAGGTAACGGAAATCGCGACGCTCAAATTCAAGGACCTGTCTGCCAACGACATACCGGCAGCCGAACGCATCATAGCCGGAACCGCCCGCGCCATGGGCGTCGAAGTGGAGTGGTAAGCTATGAAGCACGGCAAGAAATACAGGGAAGCGATCAAGAAGGTCGATGCCGAGAAGGCGTACGACATTCCCGAAGCCTGCGCGCTCCTCAAGGAGCTGAAGGTCGCCAAATTCGACGAGACTGTAGAGGCTCATGTGCGGCTCAACCTCAAGAAGAGCCAGTCGGTCCGCGATACGGTGGTCCTTCCGTTCCAGTTCCGCGCCGAGAAAAAGGTGCTCGTCTTCTGCAAGCCTGAAAAGGAAAAGGAAGCGATGGACTGCGGAGCCACCTATGCGGGCAGCGATGCGCTGATAGAGAAGATCAAGGGCGGCTGGGTGGATTTCGACATCGCGGTTGCGACGCCGGACATGATGAAGGACGTCGGCAAGCTCGGCATGATCCTGGGCCGCAAGGGCCTCATGCCTAACCCGAAGACCGGCACCGTCACCTTTGACGTCAAGGCGGCCATTGGCGAGCTCAAGAAGGGCCGCACCGAGTTCAGGACGGACAAGTCGAACATCATCCACATCGCCGTCGGCAAGATTTCGATGGAAGCGGCCAGCATCGCCGCCAATCTCGAAACCCTCCTGGGAGAGATTCACCGGAAGCGTCCTTCGGACGTCAAGGGCGAGTTCGTCCAGTCGATTTACCTGGCCGGTACCATGACGCCGAGCGTCAAGGTCGCCATGGCGAAGGCAGAGAGGTAAGGATATGGCTCTACGAGCGAAAAAGACCCAGCCAGGCAAGGTCGAAGCCATCGAGGCCGTCGGCACCAAGATAGCCGCCTCCCATGACTTCATTTTCACCGATTATCGCGGCCTGACCGTCGAGCAGATAACCGCCCTCAGGGCGCAGCTCCGTGCGAAGAACGCGGAATACCACATCGTCAAGAACAACTTCGCGCGCATCGCGTTCGAACGGAGCAAGTTCCCGGACGTCAGCAGCCTCCTCGTCGGACCGACCGCCGTGGCCTTCACCCAGGACGGTTCCAACGAAGTGGCCAAGATCCTCCTTGATTTCGGCAAGGAAACGTCGGTAAAGCTCAAGGGCGGCCTGGTCGACAAGGCGTTCTACGACACCAGGATGATGGAAGCCTTTTCCAAGCTGCCCGGCAAGAGCCAGCTGCTGTCGATGCTGATGAGCGCGATGAACGCGCCGCTCCAGAATCTCGTCTACGTCCTCAATGCCGTGCCGACGAAGCTCGTCCGCACGCTCCAGGCCGTAGCCGACAAAAAGGGCGAATAGTACAGGAGATCGCGGCGGTCAGGCTTCGGTAGCTGCCGTACCTGTCCGCCTTGAGCCCTCCCCGGAAGGGGAGGAAAACTCCCCGCATGGGGAAAGGCCGCCCGTCGGGCGGTCATCGTTCACAGCCATAAGGAGAAGATAATATGGCAGCACTTACCACCGACCAGATCCTGGACGCCATTTCCGGGATGACCGTCCTCGAAGTTTCAGCGCTCGTCAAGGCGATGGAAGAGAAATTCGGCGTCACCGCTGCCGCACCGGTAGCCATGGCCGCCGCCGGCGGAGCCGCCGCCGCTCCCGTCGAAGAGCAGACCGAGTTCAACGTCATCCTCAAGGGCGGCGTACCGGCCGACAAGAAGATCTCGATCATCAAGGAAGTCCGGACCATCACCGGACTGGGACTCAAGGAAGCCAAGGACCTCGTCGAAGCCGGGGACAAGATGCTCAAGGAAGCCATTTCCAAGGATGAAGCCGAGAAGATCAAGAAGGCTATCGCCGATGCCGGCGGTACCGTCGAGATAAAGTAAGGATCTTGAAGAAAGCGTCGAATAAACGCAAGCCCGCCACGGCCGCACGCCGTGGTCTGAGGTACCGGGTGCTTCTGGGCGCCCGGTACCTTTTCGCGCCTCTTGATACTGGCGCTGACAGAGCAGCAACCGATCGCCCGCTACCTTTTCAGGACAGCGAGGCGCTTACCATAGAACATTTAATAAATTGAGCACCGGAACCGCGAGAGGGGGTAACGATGGCCTACACTGAACACAAGATTTCCCGTACCTACATAGGCAAGGATTACAAGGAAGCGATAGAGCTTCCTGATTTGATAGATATCCAGCTATCCAGTTACGAGCGTTTCCTTCAGCGCGACAAGGTGCTGCAAGGATGTATCCCCGGAGTGCAGGGTCTCGAGGAGGTCTTCAAGGCTACCTTCCCGATCGAGAGCCCCAATGGCGACATGCTGCTCGAGTACGAGCACTACGCCCTCGACGAAGGGGCGATGAAGTACTCCGAGTACGAGTGCAAACAAAAGGGACTGACCTACGCGGTACCCCTGAAGGCTCGCATCAACCTCGTTTTCCAGAAGACGGGTGAAATTCGCCAGAAGGACATCTATCTCGGCGACATTCCCCTGATGACCGATCGAGGCACCTTCATCATCAACGGTGCGGAACGCGTCGTGGTGTCGCAGATCCACCGGTCCCCGGGCGTCATCTTCTGCCACGAGAAAGGTATCTACAGCGCCCGAATCATCCCGTACCGCGGCTCCTGGCTCGAATTCGAGATTGACCAGAAGAAGGAACTCATCTACGCCAAGATCGACCGCAAGAAACGCATCCTCGGCACGATGTTCCTCCGCTCCATCGGTCTCGAGACCCGCGAAGATATCATCTCGGCCTTCTACAAGACCAGGACGCTGTCGATTTCCGAGGCACGAACCGACCGCGACGGAGCGGTCAACCAGGTACTCGCCCGATCCGTCTGGATAGACCAGGAAGGCGAGAAGAAGAAGCTGTACCGGGCCGGCGAGAAGATCCACCTCCACGATGTCGACGACCTCGTGGCCCAGGGCGTGACCAAGCTTGAGGTCGTCAACTTCGAAAGCGAAGAAGGCCTGCACTGGAACATGATCCTCAATTGCCTCGAGCGCGAGGACATCAAGCTCGTCAAGGAAGACCAGGACCAGGACGAGCCGACGAAAGCCGACGCCCTGGCAGCTGTCTATTCCACGCTGATGCCGGGAGAGCCCATAACCGTCGAGAACGCCGAGCGCGACCTGCACTCGCTGTTCTTTACCTCGAGGCGCTACGACCTCGGCAAGGTCGGCCGCTACAAGCTCAACAAGAAGTTCGACTACCTCGTACCGGTCAAGGACTATACGCTGACACGCGACGATATCGTCGCGACGATGAAGTACCTGATGACCGTCTACTACGGCGAGAACAACCTCGACGACATCGACCACCTGGGCAACCGCCGCGTCAGGTCGGTAGGCGAGCTCCTGGCCAACGTGATGAAGAGCGCCTTCAGCAGGATGGAGCGGATCGCCAAGGAGCGCATGTCGCTCAAGGAGACCGACACCATCAGGCCCCAGGACCTTGTGTCCATAAAGCCGGTGGTGGCCGCGATCAAGGAATTTTTCGGTTCGAGCCAGCTCTCGCAGTTCATGGACCAGGTCAACCCGCTCGCCGAGCTGACCCATAAGCGGCGCCTCAACGCGCTCGGCCCGGGCGGCCTGTCGCGCGATCGCGCCGGTTTCGAGGTCCGCGACGTGCATTACACGCACTACGGCCGGATGTGCCCGATCGAGACGCCGGAAGGCCCGAACATCGGACTCATCGTGTCGCTCGCTACGTACACCACCGTCAACGAGTACGGTTTCCTCGAGACACCGTACCGGAAGATCCGCGACGGCAAGGTGACCGACGACATCGAGTTCCTGTCCGCGATGGACGAGGACAAGTACTACGTCGCGCAAGCCAGCGCCAAGATAGACAACGACGGGAATTTCCTGGAAACCCAGGTCTCGTGCAGGCACCAGGGCGACTACACCACCAGGACCGCCACCGAGATGCAGTACATGGACGTGTCGCCCAAGCAGATAATCTCGGTCTCGGCGGCGCTTATCCCCTTTCTGGAGCACGACGACGCCAACCGCGCCCTCATGGGTTCGAACATGCAGAGGCAGGCGGTACCGCTCCTCTTTACCGATCCGCCGCGCGTCGGCACCGGCATGGAGAAGAAGTGCGCCTACGACTCGGGCGTCCTGATCAAGGCCAAGAGGGCGGGAGTCGTATCCTGGGTCGACGCCCTGCGCGTCGTGATCAAGCCCGACGACGATCCGGCCGCCAGCGACGAGTACCTCCTCATCAAGTACCAGCGGACCAACCAGGACACCTGCTACAACCAGCGTCCCATCGTCAAGGCCGGGGAGAAGATACTCAGGGGCCAGGTCATAGCGGACGGACCGGCGACCAAGGACGGCGAGCTCGCGCTCGGCCGCAACATCCTGGCCGCCTTCGTGCCGTGGAACGGCTACAACTACGAAGACGCCATACTCATCTCGGAGCGCGTCGTCAAGGAAGACCTTTTTACCTCGGTCCATATCAAGGAATTCCAGACGGAAGTCCGCGAGACGAAGCTCGGGCCGGAGCGCATCACACGCGACATCCCGAACACCAGCGAGAAGAGCCTCGACAACCTGGACGCCGAGGGCATCATCCGCACCGGCGCCAAGGTCAAGTCGGGCGACATCCTCGTCGGCAAGGTCACGCCCAAGAGCGAGACCGAGACGACGCCGGAATTCAAGCTCCTCAACTCGATATTCGGAGAAAAGGCCAAGGACGTCCGCGACACCTCGCTCCGGGTGCCCCACGGCATCGAGGGCACGATCATCGACGTGCAGCGGCTGAAGCGTTCCGCGAACGACGACCTGTCCCCCGGCGTGGAAGAAGTGGTCAAGGTGCTCATCGCCGCCAAGCGCAAGCTAAAGGAAGGCGACAAGATGGCCGGCCGCCACGGAAACAAGGGCATCGTTGCCCGCGTCCTGCCCGTGGAGGACATGCCGTACCTGGACGACGGCACTCCGCTCGATATCTGCCTGAACCCGCTGGGCGTACCGAGCCGCATGAACATCGGCCAGCTGATGGAGACCGAACTCGGCTGGGTGGGATCGACGATGAACGAATGGTTCAGCTCGCCGGTGTTCCAGTCGCCCGACCAGGAGCAGATCGAAGCCAAGCTCAAGGAAGCCGGGTTGCCCGCAGCCTGCAAGACTCCGGTCCGCGACGGGCGAACCGGGGAACATTTCCAGAACACGGTAACCGTCGGTGTCATCTACTTCATGAAGCTTCACCACCTCGTGGACGACAAGATGCACGCGCGCTCGACGGGTCCTTACTCGCTCGTCACCCAGCAGCCGCTCGGAGGCAAGGCGCAATTCGGCGGCCAGCGCCTCGGCGAGATGGAAGTCTGGGCCCTCGAGGCGTACGGCGCCGCGAACACGCTCCAGGAACTGCTGACTATCAAGTCCGACGACATGACGGGCCGCGCCAAGGTCTACGAAGCCATCGTCAAGGGCGAACCGCATACGGCGGCCGGCGTCCCCGAGGCTTTCAACGTGATGGTGCAGGAGCTCAGGGGGCTTGGGCTCGACATGCGGATTTTCGACGCCAAGGGCAAGCAGATCCCTCTGACCGAGCGTGACGAGGACCTTATCAACAAGCAAGGCACGAACTTCTGACGAATATTTGCCACGGAGGCACGGTGCGGCACGAGCAGTGCGCAGTGCCGCAGGGGGCGCAGAGGGGGTAGCGAAGAAGCGTCGCGCATTGCGCGACCTTCGGAGCGAGGGGGAGACTTCCCCCGCCTACATGGTTTTTTCGAAAATGGCCCTGTTTAAGGGGGAGACTGCATGAGAGACATTCAGGATTTCGACAGCATAATGGTTCGCCTTGCCAGCCCTGACATGATCAGGAGCTGGAGCTACGGCGAGGTCAAGAAACCCGAAACGATCAACTACCGCACGCTGCGGCCGGAAAAAGACGGTCTCTTCTGCGAGCGCATATTCGGCACGACCAAGGAATGGGAGTGCTACTGCGGCAAGTTCAAGTCCATCCGCTACAAGGGCGTGATCTGCGACCGCTGCGGCGTCGAAGTGACTCATTTCAAGGTGCGCCGCGAGCGCATGGGGCATATCGAGCTTGCCAGCCCCGTCTCGCACATCTGGTTCTATCGCTCCGTCCCGAGCCGGATGGGGCTGCTGCTTGACCTTCCTGTGGCCGCCCTCCGTTCGGTGCTCTATTACGAGAAGTACGTCATCATCGACGCGGGCGACACCGACCTCAAGAAGATGCAGCTTCTCTCCGAGGAAGAATACTACGAGGCGCAGGACCGCTACGGCGGAGCCTTCACCGCGGGCATGGGCGCGGAGGCGGTACGGCAGTTGCTCGAAGGCCTCGACCTCGACGACATGGCGGTAACGCTCCGCGCGAAGATGATCGAGAAAGGCGCTAAGAGCGACAAGCGGCTCTTGAAGCGCATCGAGATAGTCGAGAGCTTCCGCGGTTCGGGGAACAAGCCCGAGTGGATGATCATGGACGTGATCCCGGTGATCCCGCCCGAACTCAGGCCGATGGTCCAGCTGGACGGCGGGCGTTTCGCGACGAGCGACCTCAACGACCTTTACCGCCGCGTCATCAACCGCAACAACCGCCTGAAGAGGCTCCAGGGACTCAACGCTCCCGACATCATCATCCGCAACGAGAAGCGAATGCTCCAGGAAGCCGTCGACGCCCTCTTCGACAACTCCAAGAAAAAGCGTGTCGTCAAGGGCGCGTCCAACAGGCCGCTCAAGTCCCTGTCCGACATGCTCAAGGGCAAGCAGGGGCGGTTCCGCCAGAACCTCCTCGGCAAGCGCGTCGACTACTCCGGCCGTTCGGTCATCGTGGTCGGCCCCGAGCTCAAGATCCACCAGTGCGGCCTGCCTACGAAGATGGCGCTCGAGCTCTTCAAGCCCTTCATCATGAAGAAGCTCGTCGAGAAGGACGTCGTCTACAACATCAAGAAGGCCAAGATGCTCGTCGAGCAGGAGACGCCCGAAGTCTTTGCGGTGCTCGACGAGGTAGTCCGCGAACATCCTGTCATGCTCAACCGCGCGCCGACGCTGCACCGGCTCGGCATCCAGGCGTTCGAGCCCATCCTGGTCGAAGGCAAGGCCATCAAGCTGCACCCCCTGGTCTGCAGGGCCTTCAACGCCGACTTCGACGGCGACCAGATGGCCGTCCACGTCCCCCTGACCAACGCCGCACAGTCCGAGTGCTGGACGCTGATGCTCTCCGCGAGGAACCTCCTCGACCCCGCCAACGGCAAGACAATCGTCTACCCGTCGCAGGACATGGTGCTCGGCATCTACTACCTGATGCGGCACAAGCCCGACGTCAAGGGACAGGGGCACCGCTTCAGCTCGAGGGAAGAGGCCTACATGGCCTGCGACCAGAAAGCCTGCGACTGGGAGGCCCTCGTCAAGGCGCCGGCGCCCAAGCTGCCGATATGGAATTCCGTGGGCAAGGACATGCCCGACGTCACCTACGGCTCGACTATCGAGACGACCCCGGCCAGGCTTCTTTTCAACGAAGCCATGCCCCCCGCGGTGCCTTTCGTCAACTACCAGATGGGTGACAAGGAACTGCGCGGACTCATCGAGTGGGTGTACAAGAACGAGGGGCCGTACGTCTGCGTGCTCATGCTCGACGCCATCAAGGACATGGGTTTCAAGTACGCCACCTTCTTCGGCGCCACCATCGGCATGGACGACATCATCATCCCGAAGGAAAAGTACGAGCTGATCGAGCTTGCCAACACCCAGGTCGAAGGCATCCAGAAGCAATACCGCGCCGGCCACATCACCCAGGAAGAGCGCTACAACCAGGTCGTCGAGGTTTGGTCCAAGACCAACGAGGACGTGACCGCGGTGATGATGAAGACCCTGGAGAAAGACCAGAACGGCTTCAACAACATCCACATGATGGCCCACTCCGGCGCGCGCGGTTCGAAGAACCAGATCAGGCAGCTTGCAGGAATGCGCGGCCTGATGGCCAAGCCGGGCGGAGACATCATCGAGCTGCCTATCCGTTCCAACTTCAAGGAAGGCCTGTCGGTCATAGAGTTCTTCATCTCGACCAACGGCGCCCGAAAGGGACTGGCCGATACCGCGCTCAAGACGGCCGACGCCGGCTACCTGACCCGCCGGCTCGTCGACATCGCGCAGGACGTGGTCATCAACGAGGACGATTGCGGCACGATCAACGGCGTTTCGTACTCGTCGATAAAGGACGGCGAGGAGATCGTCGAACACCTGCGCGAGCGCATCGTCGGACGCTATACGCTGGAGCGCATCAAGCACCCGATCACCGGCGACATAATAATCGACGTGAACGAGGAGATAACCGAGGACGCTGCCAAGCGCATCGACGACGCGGGCATCGAGTCGGTATTCATCAGGACGGTTCTCACCTGCGAAGCCAGGCACGGCGTCTGCCGCATGTGCTACGGACGCAACCTCGCGACCGGGCGTACCGTCGAGATTGGCGAGGCGGTCGGCATCATCGCGGCCCAGTCGATCGGCCAGCCGGGTACCCAGCTGACGATGCGTACCTTCCATATCGGCGGCGCGGCGACCAAGGCCTCCGAAGAAAACCGGATCGCCCTCAAGTACGCCGTCTACGTCACCGAGATTGTCGGGCTCTACGTCACCCTGCCCAACGGCCACTTCCTGTTCACCCGAAAGGGCTACCTGATGTCCTGCAAGGTCTTCGGACAGTGGGATCTGGAAAAGGGCGACAAGCTCCTGGTCGAGGACGGCCGCCGCATCCTGCGCGGCGACGACCTCATCAAGCGCAAGGGCGGTGCCATCGTCAAGGCTACCGACATTTCATACGCCAAGGTACTCGCCGCGGCTGAGGGAACCCCGGTCAGGCTTCTTTCGATAGCGCAGGAAGCGCGAGTCGAGGTGCGCAACGGCTCCGAAGTCATCATCAAGGTCGGCGACGTGGCTCCCGCGAACTCTGCCCTTGCCACGTTCGACCCGTTCACCGACCCGATCATTTCCGAGTACGACGGCTACGTGCGTTACGAGGACATCATCCCCGGCTCGACGCTAAAAGAAGAGATCAACGAGGACACCGGCAACGTCGAGAAGAAAATTGCGGAATTCGGTACGGAGCGCGACGCCAAGCAGCCGCGCATAGTGATAACCGACGAGGCGGGCAACGAGACCTTCACCTACCTCCTGCCTGGCGGGGCCTACCTCAATGTCGAGGACGGCGAACTCGTCAAGGCGGGCAAGACGCTCGCGAAGACCCTCAAGGAAGGCGCGCGCGCGATGGACATCGTAGGCGGCCTCCCGCGCGTCGGCGAGCTCTTCGAGGCCCGCAAGCCCAAGACCCCGACCGTCCTCGCGATGGTGTCCGGCAAGGTGTCGTTCCGCGGCATCGTCAAGGGCAAGCGCGTGATCATCATCCTCGACCTGTTCGGCAAGGAGTACAAGCATCTCGTGCCGATGGGCCGCAGGCTCCTGGTGCGCGACGGCGACGTCGTGGAAGCGAACGACAAGCTTTGCGACGGCAACCCCAACCCGCACGACATCCTCAACATCGCCGGCGAGCACTCGTGCCAGCGCTTCATCATGGACGAGATCCAGCAGGTCTACCGCTTCCAGGGCGTTACCATCAACGACAAGCACATCGGCGTCATAGTCCGCCAGATGATGAAGAAGGTCGAGATAGTCGCGCCTGGCGACACCCGCTTTATCTACGGCCAGCAGATCGACAAGTTCAGGTTCCACGAAGAGAATCACCGCGTACTTTCCGAAGGCGGGCAGCCGTCGATCGCCAGGCCGCTGCTGATGGGCATCACGAGGGCTTCGCTGAAGATAGACTCGTTCATATCCGCCGCCTCTTTCCAGGAGACCACGCGCGTCCTTACCGACGCCGCGATTGCCGGCGCCGTGGACGCGCTTCATGGCCTCAAGGAGAACGTGGCCATCGGCCATCTGATACCGGCCGGTACGGGCATGCGCCAGTACAAGGGCATACAGCTTTCGGACGGCGAGCATGATGACCTTGACGCGTACGTCGCCGAGGTCGCGGAGCAGAGGCGCAAGGAGCGGGAGCTTTCCGTCCTGCCCCTGGGCGACGAGCAGGCACCCTTCGTAGAGGAACCCGTGTTCGAGGAAGACACCGCCTTCGAGGAAGACGACGGGTTCAGTCCTGTCGAGGACGAGCCGGAGGAGCCGGAAGAGACCGAGGAGACCGTGGAGACTGATTGACACGGTGCCCCCAATAATTCTATTGTCTATGCTCAGCGCGTTCCACCGACGCGCTGAATGCATGGTTCGCGTGTACCGAAGAAACGAGCCTGGCGATGCTGACGCCCGGCCACAACAGGAGATGATGGTTTAATGCCAACGATCAACCAGCTTATCAGGATGGGCCGCAAGCAGTCTGTCTGGAAGACAAAGAGCCCCGCGCTCAACGAGTGCCCCCAGAAGCGTGGAGTTTGCACCCGCGTCATGACGGTTACGCCCAAGAAGCCGAACTCGGCTCTCAGGAAGGTCGCCCGCGTGCGCCTCTCCCACGGCATCGAGGTGACGGCCTATATCCCGGGCGTCGGCCACAACCTGCAGGAGCACTCCGTCGTGCTTCTGCGCGGTGGACGCGTCAAGGATCTCCCGGGTGTTCGCTACCACATCATTCGAGGCGCCAAGGATACCTTGGGCGTCGCGGACCGCAAGCAGTCGCGCTCCAAGTATGGCGCCAAGCGGCCCAAGGCCTAAGGGGACGGATCATGGGACGCAAAAAGAAGTCCGAGGATCGCGGCCACCAGCCCGATGCTCGATACAACAGCATAACGATAACCAAGTTCATCTGCAGGATGATGTGGCAAGGCAAGAAATCCATCGTTACTTCCATCGTATACGATGCGCTCGGCCAGCTCCAGGAGAAATCCGGGGCACCGGCGCTCGAGGCGTTCATGAAGGCGATGGACAACGTCAAGCCGGTCGTGGAGGTGAAATCCCGCCGCGTGGGCGGTGCCACATACCAGGTACCGATCGAGATCCGGGATGTTCGCCGCGAGGCCTTGGCCATGCGGTGGATCATCAACGCTTCCCGCGGAAGGTCTGGCAAGTCGATGGCAGAC
>PGXR01000076.1 GCA_002839245.1 Spirochaetae bacterium HGW-Spirochaetae-7
CCTGGCCGTCGACAGCGAGCTCTACGACAAGCGCGGACTCGGGTACAACGGCTCGGTCCTGCCCCAGTTCACCTACATGATCATCAAGGGGCTCGAGAAGTACAACCAGTGGGAGCTGGCCCGGGACTGCGCAATCCGCCACCTCTACTTCATCCTCGACTCCGCCCACCAGAACGGCGAGCACAGGCAGACGCTCTGGGAAGCCTACCAGCCCCAGAACGAAGGCAAGGCGATATGGCCGGACAAGCCCGATTGGCCGAGGGCGCAGTACCTCGGATTCTCGGGCCTGGCTACCGTCGCCATGATGATAGAGAACGTCGTGGGTCTTTCGGTATCGCTGCCGCGCAAGACTGTAGACTGGATCATCCCCAACCTCGAGATCATGGGCATCGAGAACATGAGCCTCAAGCGCAACATGGTGACGATACTGTCCAACAAGAGCGGCAGAGGCTGGGAAATCCACATGGAGTCGGAGAAGCTCTACTACTTTACGATCAACGTGATAGGCAAGAAGAAGAAGACGCTGCCGATACCTTCGGGCAAGTGCTCGATGCTGATAGACAAGATCTAGAATCCTCCGCCGCGTCGAAAAGAAAGCCGTTCCGGGTATGCCGGAACGGCTTTCCGCTTTTCAGTCCATGGCGCGCACGGCGAGCGAGCCCATCATCACGAAGCCCGATATCTCTACCCAGCTCCGCGCGCCTCCGGTTTTCTGCCTGACCTCGCGGCCGGCCTTGCTGTCGCCCATGAACGCGAACGCGTTGAGCCGCACGGGCAGGTCGCTGGGCACGATGATCTTGGTCTCGCCCATGAGCGTGAACACCTCGATACGTATGGGGCCGGACGGCAGGTCGACGTCGCGGAGGTCGAGTTTCGTCGCGCCCATCACGGTGAAAGACGAGACCCGGTCGCTCGAGAGCCAGTTGCCCGTCATGGTGCGCTCGCTCATGATGCTGGCGGTCATGACCGGCGCGGCGCCGACTATGGAATCGTCGATTCCCCGGACAGCGCTGCCTGCGTGCCGGGCCGGTTCGGCAGGCCGCGTCGCTTTCTGCGGCAATTCGAAGGCGATCCGCTCGAGCTCGTCGAACCTGGTTGCCGCGCTCGCGGCCGAGGCTCGGCGTTCATACTCGTCCATCGTGATCACGTCCGCCGCGAAGGCGTCGGTCAACCGGTCGATGACGTCCTGGCGCGCGGCGTCGAGGCCGCGGCCCCGCCCGGCGGGCTGCTCTCCCTGGTATGCTGTCATGGGTTCCTCCATCTTCGGCATCGTCACGGACCCGATACGGCGTCCATCGCCCCCTGCTCATCAGGCATGGGAGCATCGATCCATAAATCATAGTATCACCAAAAACGAGCTTGTCGGCCATCCTTTTTTAACGGAATCGCCCGGGACTTGAGCTACCGCGTTGCCGGAATCTGGGATATGCTTGCGGCTTGAACGCATAAAGGGAGGTGTAGTCCATGGAGAAGGCAATCATAAGGATTCGCATGGGGGCGCACGACGCGCACTATGGGGGAGAACTGGTCGACGGGGCCAAGATGCTGCAGCTCTTCGGAGACGTGGCTACCGAGCTGCTGATACGGAACGACGGCGACGAGGGCCTCTTCGCCGGCTACGAGAAGGTCGAGTTCCTCGCACCGGTATTCGCCGGAGATTTCATCGAGGCCGCAGGCGAGATTGTGCACGTAGGGAATTCCTCGAGGAAGATGTCCTTCGAAGCCAGGAAAGTGATAGCGCCGCGCAAGGATCTGAACGATTCAGCGGCTGACGTCCTGGCGGATCCTGTCGTAGTGTGCAGGGCCGTAGGTACGTGCGTCGTCCCCAAGGACAAGCAGCGCAAGCGCTGAGCGCCTGCGATATCTGGATAGCGTCATCGCCAGGTGCGCCGCCCGGAATGGCGGCCCTGTCGGTGATACAAGGAGCTGAACCATGAAAGTAATGGTATTGGGAGCCGGGACGATGGGCTCGGGGATTGCGCAGGCATTCGCGCAGGCGGGCTACCAGGTGGTAGTGCGCGACCTGGAGCAGGCCTTCGTCGACAAGGGACTCGCCAGCATAGTCAAGAGCCTGGACCGGCTGCTAGCCAAGGGCGGACTGGGCGACGACGAGAAGACAGCCATCCTCGGCAGGCTGACCGGCACAACCGACTTCGGCCTTGCCGCGGACGTGGACCTGGTGGTCGAGGCGGCGGTCGAGAACATGGCCATCAAGAAAAAAGTCTTTGCCGAGCTGGACGGCGTATGCAAGGCCGAGGCCATCCTGGCGACCAATACGTCGTCACTGTCCATCACCGAGATAGCGGCGGCTACAAAGCGGCCGGACAGGGTCATCGGCATGCATTTCTTCAATCCCGTGCCGGTGATGAAACTCGTCGAGGTGATCAAGGGCCTGACGACATCCGCGGCTACGAAAGATACCATAGTCGAACTCTGCGGCAAGCTGGGCAAGACCGCCGTCGAAGTCAACGAAGCCCCCGGTTTCGTCGTCAACAGGATACTGTTGCCGATGATAAACGAAGCGATAGGCATACTTGCCGACGGCGTGGCGAGCGCGGAAGACATCGACAACGCGATGAAGCTGGGAGCCAACCATCCGATAGGCCCACTCGCGCTTGCCGACCTTATCGGCAACGACGTGAACCTGGCGATCCTGGAGGTGCTGTACACGGAGTTCGGCGATCCCAAGTACCGGCCGCACCCGCTCCTGCGGAAGATGGTCCGCGCGGGACTGCTTGGACGGAAGACAGGCAAGGGCTTTTTTGAATACGCCAGGTAGAGGGAAACGACGACGGCCCGGGATGACCGCGCGCGGCATAATCAATGCGTTTGAAGGAGCGATGTATGAGCGATGATCTCCACGGTTATTTTTTCGAGGAACTCCAGCCTGGCATGGCCTCGACTTTCGCGAAGACGGTTACCGAGGCCGATATCTCGGCTTTTGCCGGGCTATCAGGCGATTTCAATCCCGTCCACATCAACGAGGAATTCGCCAGGACCACGATGTTCAAGGGCCGCATCGCCCACGGGATGCTGGCGGCCGCGTTCATATCAACGGTCCTCGGCATGAAGCTCCCCGGTCCCGGGTGCATCTACGTATCGCAGGCGCTCAAGTTCAAGGCCCCCGTCCGCATAGGCGAAACCGTGACCGCGCGCGTCGAGGTCATCGCCACGGTACCAGAGAAGAAATTCGTCACCCTGAAAACGACCTGCTCGGTAGGGGGCAAGATAGTCGTCGACGGGGAAGCGACACTGATGGTTCCCTCGAAGGCGTAGGCCGCCGAATAGCCGGCTCTCTCGGCGATCCAGATCGCGCGTTGAATAAATGGCCGTCCGGGATGGCTCCCGGGCGGCCGACGCGTTTCAAGCGCGAGAGCTTCGCTTCAGAGCGGTCGAATACGCTTCGAGCGCCGCAGCCAGCCAGTCGGCCAGGCCGGGCGCCATGGCTTCATAGCGGGCCCGGAATTCCGGGTGGTCGGCGTACATGCGGCCCAGGCCGGCGAGAATCTCCGGGTTGGGGTCGTAGAACGCGCGGAGGTGCTCCGCCCAGCTTGCGCACAGTCCGGCAGCCTCGGGCCCGTCCGGTTTCGCTCCCGCCGTGAACGCGGCGGCGAAGGCTGATTCCAGTGCCGCTCCGCGGGTACCGACACGCTTCCATTCATCCTTGGACATGGATCGAGTCCTTTTCCGGCTTTGTTCGTACGCCAGTGTGTCGCCCCATTGTTTCCTGGCCTCTCTTTCGTAACGCTCGATGGTGGCTTTGTCGAAGCCCTCGTACAGTTCTTCCACAGTCATCATGGATCCCTCTCCTTTTATCCTGTTCATGGTCCGGTCGACCGTAGCGATAAGCCGGGACAGACGCTCGGTCCGTAGTTCGAGCAGGTGACGGTGCCGGTTCAGGGCCTCCAGCGCTTCGAAGCCGGGGGTGTCGAGAATGCGTCGTACCTCATCAAGGGGAACATCGAGTTCGCGGTACAACAGGACCTGCTGCAGCCTCAGGAGTGCCGCTTCGTCGTATTGCCGGTACCCGGCCGGCGTCCTGCCTGACGGCGACACGAGTCCCAGCTCGTCGTAGAGGCGGAGCGTCCGGACGCTCACCCCCGCGATGGTTGCGACTGCACCGATCGACCGTTTCTCGTCTCGTTCCATTTTTAAAATAATAAACCCTCTCGCAGCGAGAGGGTCAATGGAATTCGTACGTATAACGGTTGTCAGCGCCAGACGGCCCAGACGAAGATGCTCGAAGCGATGGTAGTCAGAATGGTGAACGGCCCGGCCACCTTGAGCCAGTCGCCGAAGTTGACGACGGTACCCCGCTTCCTGAGCATTCCTACCGCCACGACGTTCGCGGACGCACCGAACGGAGTCAGGTTCCCGCCGAGGCACGATCCGATGAGCAGGCCGAACATGTACAGTTCGGGCTTGAGTCCCAATCCCGAGGCGAGTTCCGCCGCGACGGGGAGCATGACGATGATGTACGGGACATTGTCGATGAACCCGGAAAGTATCACCGAAACCCCGACGATGACGACGAAGCCGAGCGCTACGTTGGCGCCGATGATTCCCGACAGGAAGGCGGACAGGTCAACCAGGAGCCCCGTTTTGGCGATCGCACCGACGACGACGAAAATGCCGACCAGGAACAGTATCGTTTCCCAGTCGAGTCCCTTGACGAGCCGCCACGCCTCGGCGTGGGATTCCTTCATGGCCAGCCGGTACCAGACCAGCCCGACGAGGCCCAGCGCGAAGACGTAGCCGCCGGACAGTATCGAGAAGCCCTCGAACAGGAACGAGATGGTGGCGAGTCCGACTATCAGGGCGACGAGGAGAATGGTCGGGAACCAGGTCCTGACTCGCTCGTCGGGCAGGTCGGCTCCCGATTTCTCCATCTTGCGGTAGAAGAAGTAGAAGAACGCGGCGCCGACGATCATTCCTACCTGAACGGCAAAAAAAATCGAGAGCCTTCCTTCCTTGAAAAAGAAGTCGTTGAACGAATAACCGGCGAAGCCCGCGAATATCATCGACGGCGGGTCGCCTACGAGGGTGGCCGTGCCCTGCAGGTTGGACATCACGGCGAGTCCCATCATGAAGTAGCGGGCGTCGACCTTCATCTTGTCGCTCAGCGCCAGCGCTATCGGCGCCATGACGAGGACGGTGGCGACATTCTCGACGAAGGCCGACAGCAGCCCGGTCATGATCAGTATGAAGACCACTCCCCAGCCCAGGTTGGGCGCCTTGCCCACTATCCTGTCCGCGAGGTGGGACGGTACCCGTGAATAGATGAACAGGTCGGCGATGACGAGCGACCCGACGTAGATAAGGAGCACGTTCCAGTTGATCAATTCACCGACGACCGTAGCCGGCGCGACGACGCCGAGCGCGACCACGACTGCGGCCACGCCGAGCGTGAACCAGGCTTTTCTGTGCGGAAACGCTATGACGAAGCCGTACATCACGACGGCGAGGCCTAAGACGACGTATTTCATGACGCAAGGATAGGTTGGGAGGGAAGACGGGTCAAGTGCGCCTGACCGGTCCGTCGTTCCGCCCGCGGAACGAATTTCCGTCGAATCCCTGTACGCGGGGGTCGGTTTCGGCGAGTTCGAGACGACGCAGGGCAAGCGCGCAGTAGGCGCTCGAGCGTTCGATGCCGATGAAGCGGCGGCCAAGCTTGCTGGCCGTCACGGCGGTCGTCCCCGAGCCCAGGAACGGATCGAGGACAACGTCGCCAGGCTTCGAGCTGGCCAGCAGCAGTCTGGCGACAAGCTTTTCGGGTTTCTGCGTCGGATGATCGGTATTTTCCGGCATCGACCAGAACGGCACCGTCATGTCGTCCCAGACGTTTGATGCGCCCGACATTCGCCAGCGGCCGGATTCGTCCTCGGTCCAGTCTTTCGGCACGCCGTCCTCGCGGTATGGCGCGATGACTCGCTTTCGTACGCGTACCGCTTCGGCGTCGAAATGGTAGCCGTTGCCGACGGTCGCGAACCAGACGTCTTCGGACGAATTCTTCCAGTTGCGGGACGACGAGCGCCCCTTGTCGCGTTTCCAGGTCACGCGGTTGCGGACGATGAAGAGCTCCGCCAGTGCAAGGTAGACGGCGGAGGACGAACGCCAGTCGGCGCAGACGTATATCGACGCGTCCGGCTTCAGCGAGTTGGCGATGGCGGCGAGCCAGGCCCTCGTGTATTCCAGGTACGCCTCGTGCCCCATCGGGGCGAATCGCTCGCCGTCGAAGTTCTTGGGCAGGTCGTAGGGCGGATCGGCTATCATGATGTCGACCGAGCCCGAAGGCAGTAGCGGCCCTATCTCCAGGGCGTCGCCTGCGAAGACTGACCCGATAGCGTCGCCGGCCCTGAGGAGGCCATCGGGGCCGGGCTCCATGCTCGATGGATCCCTCGCCATGGCCGCGTAGCGCGCCTCGTCCGCGAGCGAGAGTCGCAGGGTCCTGTTGCGCGGCGCCCTGTCGGGCCGCGGCCGGTCGATGTCTTCGTCCCCTGGTTCCATTTTGAGGATAGTGGACAACTTTGCACCGTGGCGTCAAGACCGATGGCCTCGTCATTTCCTTGCTTTCGGCCATCGATAGTTCATACACTAGAGGTATGAAGATCACCATTGAAACTATCGATTCGAGGGTCTCGGTTCGTTCCTATTCAGGACGAGGGCTGACCTCGGATGATCACCGGGTACTGGAATCGGCGATCGCGGGCGCCGGTCCTTGCCCCTTCGGAACGAAACCTCGTTTTGCCGTGGTCGAACCCGATTCCGTAGGCGACGTCGGGTCGGGCAGGATAGGCACCTACGGCATCATCAGGAACGCGCCCGCCTTCGTGGTGGGAGCGGTGAAACCCGCTCCGTTCGCCTTTGCCGATTTTGGCTACGCCCTTGAAGGCATCGTGTTGCACCTCACGACGTGCGGGCTTGGCACCTGCTGGCTAGGCGGCACCTTCGACCGGACCGGCGCCATGGCCGCCCTGCACCTGTCGGAGGGCGAGCTGGTCCCGGCAATCACGCCGGTCGGCGATCCTGCCGAGCGGCGCAGCATCATCGATTCGGCCGTCAGGGTCCTGGCCGGCTCCAGGAAGCGCAAGCCGTGGAGCGAGCTGTTCTTTGACGGAAATTTCGACAAGCCGCTCGGGGAAGCCGACGCAGGGGATTGGGCTCCAGTCCTCGAAGCGGTTCGCAAGGGCCCTTCGGCGTCGAACAAGCAGCCTTGGCGCATCGTGCGGACGGGCCCGGCTTCCGCGCCGACATTCCACCTGTTCCTCACCGAGGACCGGGCATACAGCAATGCCATACGCGGCGTCAGGATACAGGAGCTTGACATCGGCATAGCGATGCGGCACCTCGAAGCGGCTTCCCGCTCTCTTGGGCTTCCGGGATCCTGGAACAGGCTGGACGACCTTGCCATATCGTATGATGAAGCGCTGGAATACTATTCAAGCTGGATAGCTTAGTAAATATATAAGGAAAATGACAGCTCGCATTGCCCCGGAGCGGCGCGGCTGCTTATATTCAATACGTGGACGGTTCGACGGAAGATGCGGACCAAACTACAGTAACGACAAGGAGACACGACATGCTTTCAAAGAAGATCATCGATAGAATCAACCTGCAGATCAACCGGGAGATGTTTTCCGCTTTCCTCTACATGGAAATGTCGGCACGGATGAGCGACGACGGGTACAAGGGCATAGGGACCTGGATGATGACCCAGTACCACGAGGAAATGTTCCATGCCATGAAGTTCTACGGCTACCTGCAGTCGCAGGGGGCGCTTCCCTCCATCGGCAAGATCGACGCTCCGGAGGTAAAGGCCAAGACCATCAAGGAAATATTCGAGGCTACCCTCGCGCACGAGAAGTTCGTATCGGCGTCCATCCGGGAGCTTCTCGAGCTTGCCATCGCGGAAAAGGATTACGCGACCGAAGACCTCGTCCGCTGGTACGTCGGCGAGCAGGTAGAGGAGGAGCAGAACGCCATCGATATACTCCAGACCATCGACCTGATGGGCGAAAACAAGCAGGGGCTCTTCATGCTCAACATTGAGCTCGGCAAGCGCAAGCCGTCGATAGCGCTTGATTTCACGGGCATGCCCTGATTGGACCGGTCAGATACATAGCGAATGGAAGCCGCTCCGCGAGGGGCGGCTTTTCCGGATGAGGATGGAGGATCAAGCATGTGCGATACCTATTACCTGCCGACCGGGGGAGTTCGATTCCTGGGCAAGAATTCAGACCGCAACGCGGCCGAGCCCCAGGCCTTGAGTATCGTGCCGAAGCGCCAGCCTTCCGACTCCATCCACTTCGGCGAGCGCACGTTCGACCTGCCCGACGCGGGCCACGCGCTGGCCTTGTCATGCCCCGTCTGGATGCGTGGCGCCGAGATGGGCCTGAACGCCGCTGGAGTCTCCATCGGCAACGAGGCGGTGTTCAGCCGTTTCAAGCCCGCGCCTCTTGGCGTCCTGGGCATGGATTTTCTCCGGGCGGCCCTCATGTCCGCGTCGAGCGCCGAGGAAGCGCTCGCCAACCTCATCACCCTGACCGAACGCCATGAGCAGGGCGGCAACGGCGCGTACAAAGGCAAGCTCGTCTACAACAACACGTACCTTATGGCGGGTCCCGACGGCGCCTATGTGCTCGAGACCGCGGGCAAGCGCTGGGCGTGGAAGCGCGCCGAGGGTCCGACGGCGATCTCCAACTCGTACTCGCTGACCGACGACTACAAACGCGTCGATCCGGCGACCCGCAAGGCTATTGCCGTCGTCAACGAGCGCATGGCCTGCCTCGACGAAGCGGACGCCGGGCGTATCGCCGACAAGGGGTCGTGGAATGAATACGTTAAGGAAAAATTCTATTCCAGGTTCAGCGCGGGGGATGCGCGCAGACGCGCGGTAATGGGTCTCCTGGGGCCGGCCGCCGAAGCCGGGGACAGGTCCGCGGCCATGGCCGTGCTCCAGGCGCATGCCGCCCCCGATCCACAGCGGCCGGCCAAGCCCCGGAACATCTGCAACCACGACGGCGACATCATGGGCAATCCGACAACCGCCTCGATGCTGGTCGAATACGCTCCTGCGGGCGGCAGGACGATCCTGTGGTTCACCGGCGCTTCGTATGCCTGCGCCAACCTCTACAAGCCTGTCTTGCTGTCGGGCGGCGCTTTTACGCCGCTGTGGACCGGTTACGACTACGCCGAGGGTTCGGCCGGGGCCGAGGCGTACTGGCGTACGAGGCGAGCCGCCGCGAAGCGTGTCAGGCGGAATCCGCGTACGGCGGACGAAAAGGCCGCGGCGCTTGTCGAAGCGCAGGCACGTATATTCGAAGCGGTCGACGCATTGCCCGCCTCGGCATCGGACGACCAGGTCGCCGCCGCGGCCAGACGCATCGGTTCCACCGTTGCCGAATGGGATGCGCAAGCCATCTAGGTTGAGTCGCGTCCTCGATCCACGCCTGCGCAGCCGTTGAACGCGGCGAATGCGGAGAGCTCGTCGTCGAAGGCTTGCTGGAAACCCTCCGGCGGCGAGTCCGGCAGGGATGCCCTGTTGACCAGGAATTTACCGACTTTCCTGTCGACCTTGCAGTCGATGAGTCCGACCGGGTGACCCTGCCACAGTACCGGCAGCGCGAAGTAGCCGAATTTTCGCTTTGTTTCCGGGACGTAGCACTCGAGCGTATATTCGAATCCCAGGAGCCGGGCGGTCCTCTTCCTGTCGATGATGTATGTATCGAACGGGGAGATTATACGCGCGGGCCGTGCCTCGGCTTCTTCCGCGCCGGAAGAGGCGCATTCGAGCGCCTCGGTCGAAACCCAGCGGCGAACACTTTCGTCGCCGCGTATGGTCGCCGCGGTGATGGCTCCTGATTCAGCCGCCCGGCAGATGGCCGCCCTGATGGTCGACACGCCGTCCTTGCGCATGTAGGCCACGTCGGCCTCGGAGAATATGCCGTGCGCCAGGGCCGTCCTTCGCACATACCAGTCTCCCTGTTCGTCCTCGCTTGGGAAGCGGGTGTCGGTACCGGGAGGCAGGATCCGTTCGGCCAGGTCGTACAGCTTCTGGAAGCCGGGCCTCGTCGAGACGAGGAGGACGCCGGACATGAACAGGTATTCGAGCGCGGCTTTGGCCGGCTTCCAGTCCCACCAGGGACCGCGCGGACCGTCGCCCTTGAAGTCGCTCGAACGCAGGGGGCCCTCCGTCCGTATCCGTTCCAGGACGCCCTCGACTACCTGCGGATCGGTCGGGAACCACTCGTGTCCCGTCTCGGCAACGCGCTTCATCCTGGGCAGGCAGTAGCGGTAGTCCTCCATCGGAAGATAGGCCGCGGCATGCGCCCAGTACTCGAAGGCGCGGCGCGGCGCGGTCTCGAGAAGCGGAAGGACAGGAGGCCGGTACGCCCTGTCCCTGCTCCAGAACGCGTGGTGGTGGGCACGCTCGACGACCGATATCGTGTCAATCTGGACATGACCGATTCGTCTCAGGTACCCCGCCGCGGCTTCCGCCGGATCGACGGCGGACTCGGGATCGACGGCGGACTCAGGCCGGAATTGGCAACCGTACGCGATCCGTGTCGCTTCGTCGGGACTCAACGAGACCGCCTTGCGCTCCCGGGCTTGGTTCATCGGCGGCCGGAATCCCCGGCAGAGCCGTCGTCGATGGCGGCCATGAAGGGTTCCGCGTCACCCGGAGAATAGAACACGAGCCAGACCGTTGCCGGGAGGGCGTTGGCCGCCAGGTACGACGTTACCGCCTTGAAGGCGACGCGCGCGGCTTCGCGCTTGGGATAGCCGTAGACCCCGGTGGAGATAGCCGGGAAGGCGACGCTTCGCCAGCCGCGTTCATTCGCCAGTGCGAGCGACTCGCTGTAGGCGGATGCCAGGATGGCGGCCTTGTCGTCTCCGACGACCGCGCCTGCGTCCCGGCAGATGGGACCGACGGTGTGTATCACACCTTTGACCAGTAGCCTTCCGGAGCCCGTGGCTACAGCTCTGCCCGGCGGGAGGCCTTTGTCCAGGTGGCCGGCACGCAGCGCCCGGCATTCGGCCAGTAGTTCTGGACCGGCCGCCCGGTGGATGGCCCCGTCGACGCCGCCGCCGCCCAGCAGCGATGAATTGGCGGCATTGACGATGGCATCGCCGTCGAATTCGGTAATGTCGCCTACGGCGACGATGATGCGTCCCCCGTTATATGTACGCGCAGTATTCATGGCCTCGATTATAGCACCATGGCGTGCAAGGCGCATTTGCTGTATCGTCGAGGTCGAGCTGAAAGGACGGGTCATGCGCTGGGATGGAACGGGGCTTCCGTATATCGAACAGGACGATGACTTCGGTGAATGCGCGAGGTTCCTGGCTGACGCGTACGATGGCGAGTATGCCTTGTTCCCCTCCATCGATCCGGATTCAATCGAGGCCGCCGCGCTGGCCGCTTTCATGCCTATGGCCGCCCGGATCGAGACGACCGACGGCCCCAGGGCATTCCTCGTACCCAAGCTGCATCTGGAGCGTTGCCTCCTCGATCCCATGCTGGTCAGCGTGACCAGGACGGCCAGGCGCGAATCTGCACGCTACTCGTTGAGCCTGAACTCCGCGTTCCGCGAGGTGGCGCAAGCCTGCGTCCAGACCCACGGCGACGACTGGCTTGTCCCCGAACTCGTCGATGCTTTCTGCGAGCTCCATGACTGCAGGGCAGCCAGGCGGATCGGGTTCGTGTCGGTCGAATTGTGGAAAGCTTGCGGGAAAGACCAGGAACTGGTGGCGGGAGAGCTGGGGTATGTCATCGGGAAAGCATACGCTAGCCTCACGGGCTTTTCCCGGGCGTCGGGCGCCGGCACCGTGCAGCTGGCGGCGCTCGGGCGTGCTCTTGCCGACGCAGGCGTCAGTGTATGGGATCTGGGCATGCCGATAGAGTACAAGCAGCGGCTGGGAGGGCGCGTATTGCCCCGGGCCAGGTTCATGCCGGTTCTGCGGCGTGCCTATGAAGCGGAGAATCCTTCGGTACGGGCAGCCTTGCTGTCCGCATCAGGAGTGGTAGCAGCGCGGAGCATGATCGATTCAGGTTCCATTTGCGGGCCCAAGGGCGGCTAGCCGGTTTTGGTTGCCGCCGGGGCGTCCGCTGGCCGGCCACGGACAAACCGTGCCTTTTCCAGGTACATGCGGCGGTCAGCGGCAGCCACCAGTTCCTCGAGGTCGGGATGGACCGGCCCCGTCGATCCTATCGACCCAATGCTGGCCGAAAGCGAGACGAGGTTCGAGCCGCTCGAGAAGGTAGCCGAGCCGACGACGGCCCGTATCTTGTCGGCCGCCGCCGCCGCGTCGGCTTCGTCGCACTCCGGCAGCACGAACGCGAATTCGTCGCCGCCGA
>PGXR01000315.1 GCA_002839245.1 Spirochaetae bacterium HGW-Spirochaetae-7
AGGCGGTTTTCTTCCTGGATGGCGTCGTAGACTTCCTGCCGGTAGACCTTGACCGTCTTGGGCGCGTCTATCCCGAGCTTTACCTGGTCGCCGCGGATTTCTATTATCGAAACGGTGACGCCATCACCTATGATGATCTTCTCGTTGAGCTTGCGCGACAGTATGAGCATCGCGCTACTTCCTCGAGGCGGCAAGTTCCGCCATCACGTCGTGCTTCGTCTTCCAGCGGGGATCGCCCAGTATTACCTGCGCTCCTCGCCTGGCCTTGCGGCCGATGATGACCGGGCCCATCAGGTTGGCGGTCACCACGCCGCCGTCGGGCGGTACGGTGACGAGTGCCAGTACTAGGGCATCCTCCGGCCCGGCGACGCCGAGCGCCACCATCGCCTCGTCAGCCACGTCTATCGAGTAGTCCGGCCTGAAAAGGAACGGGTCGAGGAGTATGAAGCCCAGCTCGGCCAGCTCCATCGACTGCAGGAAGAAATACGGTTTCTGCGGCGCGTCGAGGAGGGCGTACGAGGTGAATTTCCTGAAGCCGATCAGTCCGTCGGGGAAGTCTATGATCTGGCGCTCGTCGACGTCGAGCTCGCCCATGATCTTTGTCTGTATTCTCATGTCGCCGCCCAATCTGCCGGAATCATCGCAAGAAGTCAAGAAGAGTCTGCGGAAGGACCCTGCCGGCCATCTGGAGCGACGCGGTATGGGCGTACTCCATCATCTTGAAGTCGGTAATGGCCTGCGACATGTCCAGGTCTTTCTGGTCGGCCAGCAGCTTCGTGACGTCGGGTATCTCGCGGTTGAGCCTCATGGCCGCGGCGTCGAGGCGCTCGACCATGGCGCCCGCTTCGGCCAGACGCCTGCCCATGTTCGACATGCCGGCGTCTATGCTCGCGAGCGCACGGCCGCCGACGTCGATGAAGTCGCCCTTCTGGAGGGCGTCGCGTAGCAATATCACCGAGTCGAAGAGGGATCCGCCGGAGACCCTGGCAGTAGCTGCGTAATCCGACGGCACTCCCGAGCCCGAAAGGACGCCGAGGTCGGCCAGTACCTTGCCGCCTGCTCCGTCCTCGATTCTGACGCGGTGGGCGTCGGTGGCCTCGAGCACGAGCGAGTTGCGCGCGGGGTCGAGCGATGCCTTGACGGCGGCTCCCGAGTCGTTGATCTTGGCTATTATCGCCTGAACGGTGTCGCCCGGCTTGAGCGCTATGGCCTGGCCGTCCACCAGTATGCTGGCCTGATCCATCACCCTGTACGTCGACGCGTCGACTCCCGACGCTATCCGCTGCCGTTCCGACCAGAACACGGCGTCGCCTGGCAGGTTCATCGGCAGGTACGAAGCCTCGGAAATCTCCGCCTTCGGCGTGCCGACGCCGCCCAGGTAGTCGACGCCGACGGTCGTGGCGGCTCCCGCCCCCTCGGAATAG
>PGXR01000077.1 GCA_002839245.1 Spirochaetae bacterium HGW-Spirochaetae-7
CAGCCGAGCAAATCGTCAGCGATGGCCTTGTAGGATAGGGCGGCGACGAAACATTCAAAGAGGCCGCGGGCGGGGGCGAATTCGAGGAGCCTCGCGGCGGCACCGCGTGAATGCCGGGCCTTTACCGCCTCCATCCATCGTTCGTGGTAACCTAGCTTCTCTGGAAGGCCGGGAAATGGACCCGGGGTGCCGATGAAACCTCGCCGGCTCCGTTTGACGATATACCGTTCCCTGAACGAAAGCGTCACGCGGCCGATCGCGGGAAACGCAGGCTGGGTGGCAGCTTTCCGGACGGCCCGCCTGAAACCGATCTCGCGGACCAGGACGATGACGATTATCGTCAGCGCGGTCGCGCCTGCGACCGACAGCCATATCGCCTCAGGTGACAGTGACTCGATTAATTTTTGCATGATGTCATCCCCCCGTTACTTTGTTTTCTGCCCGAGCGCCCTGTAGATGCGTATAGGTTCCGCCTTGCCCTTGACCTTGACCGCGTCCCGCTCTTCCACCTTGAAGGAGTTGCCGAGCAAGGCCCTGGTCGATTCGGTGATGATCACCTCGCCGGCCTTGGCCACTCCTTCGAGGCGAGCGGCGATGTTAACCGTGTCGCCTATCACCGAGTAGTTCATCCGGCGCGACGACCCAAGGTTTCCCGCTATCAAGTAGCCGGTGTTGACGCCTATCCCTACCCGCAGATGGTCCGCCTCTCCTTTGAAGAAGCTGCGCTTGGGATTCTCGATGAGCTTCTGGATGTCAAGCGCGCAGGCGACGGCGTTGCGCGCGTCCTCCTCCTCGGAAGTCAACGGAACGCCCCAGGCGGCCATGATGCAGTCCCCGATGAACTTGTCGATGAAACCGCGATAGTTCAGCACCACCTCCACTGCCTCGGAGAAATAATCGTTGAGCACGCCGAGGATGTACTCGGGTGTCCTGCCTTCGGAAAACGTGGTGTAGCCCCTGATGTCGGCGAAAAAGACCGTGGCCCGCTTGCCGTCGCCTCCAAGCTTTATCGAGTCGGGAGAGTCCATCAGGCTCTGCACCACGTCGACGGAAAGGTAACGGCTGAACATGTCCTTGATGGCACGCCGCTCCTCGACGACCACGTCAACCCGTTCCTTGAGTTCACGTTCCCTGGTCTGGTCGGTGAAGGTAAGCACCAGCCCATCGTGGCGGTCCGAGCGGCGACCCCTGACCGGCGAAAGGTTGAGCGAAAAATCGATGTCGCCCCGTTCGCCGGTGGCTATGCCTTCGATTCCCAGCAAGGTCGACCCCTCGCGCAGGCTCTTGCCCATGGCGGAGATGACGCCGTCGTCGAGGCGATCCTTGAGCAGCGCGGCCGCCGGCTTGCCGATCGATCCGGCGTCCAGCCCGAAAACGTCTGCCGCCTCGTCGTTGAAGAAACGCAGCGATCCGTCCCGCGACGTGGTGACCAGCAGGTTGGTCATGGACGAGAAGATGCTTTCCTGGTATCGCTCGAGCGCTTCAATCTCGGCCGCCCTCTCCTTGAGTTCCTTGAAAAGCTTGGCGCTCCTGAGCATCCCGGCGGCCAGCGCGCAGTACGAAGCGAGGAAATTGAGCCTGTTCCGGCCATAGTGCCGGGCAGCCCGGGCGTTCAGGACCAGGAGGCCGGCCCGATAGCGCGGCAGGAATATCGGTACCGCGATGCCGGCGTTCATGGCCGGGTCGAGGAGCAGACCCGCCAGGGCGCAGTCCCGACGCTCGTTGAGGACCGCCGCCTCCCCGCATTCCTCGATGAAACCAATGGTCTCGGATGCGCGGTCAAGGCTGGATGGCACCTGCCACGGACCGCGGCGATATGACAGCTTGAGGGCCGTGTCCGGGACATCGCTGTCGCCCGTATACAGGTAGAGAGCCGCGAGGTCAGACCGGCTTATGTCGCAGGCTTGTTCTACCAGTATGGACTGAATCTGGGAAAAATCGCTTCCCTCCGACAGGAGTGACGAGGCACGCGACAGTTCATCGAAGGCGTCCCTGGATTCCGCGACCGGGAGTACGACAACCGGAACAGGACGGCGAGCTGGAAAAAGACGCATTTTCGTGCCTCCGGATCATCTACCCATCGCGGTCATGCCCGATGGCTGGTATCCATTGTAAACCCAATCCCCCGGGAAATCGAGCTTTCATGTTGCGGGCAACATCGATCGATGCGATACTGCCGCCATCGTGACCATCGATGTATTATGCAAGGTAGTGGACAACTATGGCGACATCGGCGTCGTCCACCGGCTTGCCCGCGCGCTCGCCGAGTCGGAGCGGGGCCTGAAGCTCCGCCTCATCGTCGACGATCTCGTCGCCTACAGCCTCCTGGAGCCGGCGGTGGACACGGCCAGGACTATCCAGGACATGCATGGGTGGAAGATCCTGTCGTGGGCCTGCCCGGACGATGGGTCACGGGCCGCCTTCCGCCAGGAGTACGCTACCGATCCCCCCCGCATCGTCATTGAATGTTTCGCCTGCGGCCGGCCGGACTGGTTCGAGGCCATGCTATTCGATCCCGCGGACAGTGCCGTCAAGACCATGGTGAACCTCGAATACTTGAGCGCCGAGCCCTACGCCGTCGAATTCCACCGTATGCCGTCGCTGACCCGCTCGCCCCTCGTGCGCAAGCACCTGTTCATGCCGGGTTTCGAAACCGGTACCGGTGGACTCATCTTGGACCGGGCCTTCATGGACTCCCGCTCGCGGTATTCGGATGCCGCCAGCCGGAAGGCCGAGCGACGGCGCCTTGTCGGGAGGCTCGACCTTGCCACCCCGGCCGGGGCTGTGGAGTTTGCTGGGCGGTTCTGGGTACTGGTCTTCGGATATGAGCGCGATTATGGCCGAATCGTCGGGGATGTCGCGGAGTTCGGGCGCGGCACGCCTGTCCAGGTCCTGGTCGCAAGCGGCAAGAGCGGGCCGTGCTTCATGGAAGCATGGGATAGGGCAGGGAAGCCTTTCCCGGCGACGCGGCTGCCGTTCCTCCCCCAGACGGACTGGGATGAAGTGCTCGTCGCCTCCGATTTTACCATCGTGCGCGGCGAGGACTCGATGTCCAGGGCGGCGCTGTCGGGGCGGCCCTTCCTCTGGCAGGCGTATCCCCAGGAGGGGAAACAACAGCTCGTCAAAGTACGGGCCCTTCTCGACGGCATGCGGCGCTGCTTCGAACCTGCATCGTTCGGTCCGGTAGAAACGGCGTTCACCGCATTCAACGACAGGCTCGAAGATGGTCCCGAAGTGCGCGGCGATGAAGGCATCCTGCCGTTGCTGGTGCCAGATACAGTGATGGCCGCGGGCTTCTCGTCATTTTCCGACGTGCTCCTGGGCAACGGGAACCTCGCCGGCAACCTGATGACTTTCTTGCGCGAAATCGTGTAATATGATTATCAATTCGTTCATCCAGCCTATCAGACCGCGTTTTCGCGATATTCGATAGCAATACTAGTTTTATGAGGAATTTCGATGCTAACAACCTCCCAGCTACGTGTAGGATCCATTTTCATGGTCGGCAAGGATGTCCTCGTCGTCCAGCGCATGCTCGGCAACAAGGGCGGTCGCGGCGGCATGGTCACCAAGCTCCGCGTCAAGAACCTCCTGACCGGCGGCACTTCCGACCTCGGCCTCGACTCCGGCGAGAAGTTCGAGGAAGTCTCCATGGACATGCACAAGATGAAGCTGTCCTACATCGACGGCGAGACCTTCGTTTTCCTCGACCAGGAAAGCTTCGAGCAGTACGAGCTGTCCAAGGAAGACCTCGGCGACAACGCGGGCTACATCACCCCGGATGACGATTTCGACGTCGAGATCACCTTCTACGAGGGCAAGCCTGTCGGCATCGTGCTGCCGATAGCCATCGACCGTACGATCACCTACTGCGAACCCGGCATCAAGGGCGACACCTCTGGCAAGTCGACCAAGCCGGCGACCCTGGACTCGGGGTATACCGTACAGGTTCCTCTGTTCTGCGAGATCGGCACCAAGATAAAGTTCGACACCCGCGACGGCTCCTTCATAGAACGCGTAAAGTAAGGACCTGAATCGCCGGTACGGTAGAGCGTGTTCGATCGTACCGGCCAAGCCATCGCGGGTCCGGAGTCCATGCTGAAGGCTACGTCCTGATTGGTAGCGGACTCACGCTTCACCGGGACCGGTTGCACCGTCGAATACCATGCCATAATACCGATCCATCTTGGCCCCGAGTTCCCGGATGCCGAAGTTGCGCGCCTCGCGCACCATCTCCTTGCCTTCAAAGAAGACGAGCACCGCGGGAACCGTGAATACAGACAGCTGGCCGCTCGCTTCAGGTACCGCCTCGATATCGATGTAATACATGCCCATCAGTGGAAAATTCTTTTCTACCAGGTCGACAACCTTGGGTTGTATACTTTTGCAGACAGCGCAGGAGGGGAAGGAAAAGTACAGGAGTACGGCTTTTTCCCTTGCCACCAGGTCCTGTATCGCCTGGTAGCTGTCAATCGTCAGCATGCTTCGATTCTCAGGCAACGGTCGATCGCTCGTTGGTGAATTCAGGAGAACAGCCCGGAATTCAGGATGATTGCCAACACAGGCGTCACGACGAGAACGGCGGCGTTCGAGGTGAGCCAGATGGAACCCGCGAAATCCTGGTCCAGGTCGTACAGGGCCGGAGGTACCAAGCTCAGGAATCCTACCGGCATGGCGGCAAGCACCATCACCACCTTGAGACCGAGCCCTCCCGCCGTATGGCCGAGGCCAAGCAGCAGCGCGATTCCCGTCGCCACGAACGGGACGACCGTCACCTTGCCGACGCTGAGGATAATGGCAGGCTTGCGGTCCCGCCGCGGTATCCTGAATTTCATGCGCATGCCGATGGCAAACAGGAGGAGGAAGGAACTGAACGGTACGAGAATGGAGTTGAGCCGGCCGTAGAATGCCGGGCGAACCACACCTGAAGCGTTCAAGCCCAGGCCCAGGACGACGGCAGAAAGCGCCACCAGCAGGAATGGATCGCGAACTACCCGCAGCGCGCCGGCAAGGCGGCCAGGTCTGCCCCTGTCGCGGGTCGAATCAGGGTTGGCCCGCTCTCCGTACGCTCGTGACATGGGGAAAATCACCGAATAATACCAGAGTTCCTCGAACAGCTTGTAGAAGGGAAGGAGCGCGAAAGCGGCCTCGCCGAGCAGAAGGAACACCACCAAGCCGCCTATGTTGCCGATGTTCGTGAACGATCCCGAGGCTGCATACACCCCGGCACGGGCGGGAGGAAGGACGAGCAAGCGCTTTCCCGCAATGCCAAGCAGTAGCCCCGTCGCCAGCGCCGACAAACCTATGAAGGGCAGCATGAAATAGCGGTTCTCCGACAGGTCGATGACCCAGACAGCGCCGCAGAATGCTACTGGATTAACCGCGAGCATCGCGAACTTCTGCATGCCGCGCCGAAGTTTTTCGGCAGCGCCAACGCTCATGTGTACGAGCCCGATCTCGATCGCCCGATTGAATGCGTAACCTGAAACGAGTGAAAAAAAGATGATTGAAAAAGGGAAAATAAAATGCGCCATTTCGACTGGATTCCTTGTATAGCGGTCAGTTATGAAGAAATGTCAAACGAAGCCCCGGCAGTATACAGAAACCCGCGACAAGGCACTACCTGTCGCTTCAAGACTACTGCCCGGGGTGATGACTCAAGTCGGACATGCCCTCATGAAAGCGAGTTCACGAATGCCCCGAAGGCCGCTGATTGCGTTCGCTCGTCATCCCGCTCCTTGATGCCGCCGAAAGCGGTCAGCTTCATGAATTCCTTCTCGAAGGCAGCGCGGATCGGGCCGGTTTCACTTCCTTTGCATACGGTGAAGAGACCAAGCCTTTTTCCCCGAAGTTCAGACTCGTGGGCCTTGAGCCAGGTGCGAAGCGGCGGAACGATTCCTGATGCCCATATCGGCTGTACCATCACCACTGTGTCCGCGCCGGAGAGGTCAATCCCGGGATCGCCTATTGGAGTCGCCTTCCTGGTAGAAGCGTGGTACCCTGCACGGAGGTAACCCCAAAGCCCATTGCGGTTCACCTTGTCCTCGATGAGCAAGGCCACCGTATCGAGTCGCGACGCCAGATCTTCAGCTATTCGCCTGGCGTTACCCGTCCTCGTCACGTAGACCACTACAGTATTCGGCATTGTGCTCTCCTTTTACAAAACTTCAGCGCAGGCGCCAGGCACTGCATCCGGCGACAGGCAATCTTCGGTCACGAGCCGCTTCCAGCCGTACCAGGCCACAAGGCCCGCGAGCGTCGCGGCAAGGATTCCGGGCGCACGAGGGCCGATCCAGCCCAGCACGAGTCCCCCGACAAGCGGCGCCAGGATCCTGTTGATACTGTCGATTGATGCCGCTATGCCCAGCGTACCGCCCGCTGCTTCGCGTGGTACGCTCTTGGTGAGCAGAGTACGGAGCATCGTATTGGCAACGCCGGAACCTAGACTCAATGGCAGCAACGTGACCATCAGTGCCGGCACCGACGGGGCAAGTGAGTACAGGGCCAGCGATACGGCAGCCACGGAAATGGCCCCTGCCGCCAGCTTACGCTCGTCGAATCGCCTGGCCAGGAACCCGACGCCGCCGCCCTGTACCAGCGCCACCAGAACCCCGACATAAGCCAGGAGCCAGCCGCGCCCGCTTGGGCCGACCCCCAGCGCCTCGGCGGTGAACAGGGCGAACATGCTCTCGAACATCGTAAAGGCGAACGAATATACCATCGTCATCCGGAGTACCGTGCCGGTTCCCCTGCGCTTGAGCGTCTCGAGCAGCAATGTGCCGGAGAAAGCGCGGCGAGGGTTCTTCTTGAGTTCATCGCGCCGCTCGCTCGACAGGCTTTCTGGCAGGATGAAAGTGATGAGCAAGAGGTTGACCGCGGCGATTCCCGCTGCCACGAATGCGGGCGTCGAGAGTCCGAATCTCGAGAGCAGCCCGCCGAATAGCGGCCCGATGATGAAGCCGAAGCCGAAAGCCATGCCGATGATGCCGAAGCCCTTGGCCCGGTTCTTGTCGTCGGTAATATCGACGATGTACGACTGCGCCACGGTGATGTTGCCGCCGGTCAGTCCGTCGAGGATCCTGCTCGCGAATATGAGCGGCAGGGATCTGGCGAATCCCAGCAGAAGGAGCGACAGGAACGTACCGCCGATCGAGAACAGGAACAATGGCTTGCGGCCGAACCGGTCCGACAGCCTTCCCACGATTGGTGCGGCGAAGAACTGGCCGAGCGCGTAGCTGGCCATCAGTATGCCGGCCAAGGCCGGAGCTCCGCCAAAATTGCGTATGTAATCCGGTATTAGCGGGATGATGAATCCGAACCCGACCATGTCCATGAACACGACAGAGAACAGCAACGGCAATGAAGCTTTTCTTTTCTGCATGCAATGCACCTCATATGATGATGACAATATAAGTAACAATTTACAGAACGCCTAGGCTCATCAACCAAACCCAGCCAGGCTGCCCTGTTCCTCGCTTGCTCCGCCGGCACGCGCCTTGCTATACTCCCGGCGCGCAGCCGTGGCCGGGTCATCATGCCTCCGGTGCGGCGACGACACCAACACCCCTCCCGCGCGCCATGCGGGAGAGAGGCGAGGAGCACTCAATGGCAGCAGCAGAACAGACCCATGAAGTGACGATGGACAAGATCACGTCCCTGGCCAAGCGGCGCGGCTTCGTCTTCCAGTCATCGGAGATCTACGGCGGGCAGTCGGGCGCCTGGGATTACGGTCCTCTCGGCATCGAGCTCAAGAACCGCATCCAGCGCTTCTGGTGGAAGGAGATGACACAGCTCCACGACGACATCGTCGGCCTCGACGCGGCCATACTGATGCATCCCCGCACCTGGGAGGCCTCCGGGCACGTGGAGAACTTCACCGATCCACTGGTGGACTGCAAGAAGTGCAAGAACCGCTTCCGCGCCGACCAGATAGACCAGGAAAAGCTTGCAAAAAAAGAATGCCCCGAATGCGGCGGCGAACTTACCGATACCCGCAAGTTCAACCTGATGTTCAAGACAAACATCGGCGCTGTCGACGACGGCTCAGGCCTCATCTACCTCCGCCCCGAGACCGCCCAGGGCATCTACGTCAACTACAAGAACATAGTCCAGTCAAACCGCATGAAGATTCCTTTCGGCATCGCCCAGGTCGGCAAGGCGTTCCGCAACGAGATCGTCACCAAGAATTTCATATTCCGCACCTGCGAATTCGAGCAGATGGAGATGCAGTATTTCGTCAAGCCGGGCGACGACGAGAAATTCTTCGACTACTGGCGAGAGCAGCGCTGGGCCTACTTCCAGAAGCTCGGCGTCGACATGGCCAAGCTCCGCTGGCACCAGCACGGCAAGGACGAGCTGGCCCACTACGCCAAGGACGCCTACGACATCGAGTACGACTTCCCCATGGGCTTCCGCGAGCTCGAGGGCGTGCACAACCGCACCGACTTCGACCTGAAGCGCCACCAGGAATTCTCCGGCAAAGACCTCCAGTACATCGACCAAGACAACGGCAACGAGCGCTACATCCCGTACATCATCGAGACGAGCGCCGGCCTGACCCGACAGCTCCTGATGCTCCTGTGCGACGCGTACGAAGAAGAAAAAGTGGCCGACAAGGGCAATGACGACGACTGGCGCACGGTGATGAAGTTCCACCCGGAACTCGCCCCGATAACCGTCGCGGTCTTGCCCCTCATGAAAAAAGACGGCCTCGCCGAGCTCGCCCAGGAAATCCGAGCGGCTCTCAAGCAGGACTACGCCACCGACTACGACCAGGCCGGCGCCATAGGCCGCCGTTACCGCCGCCAGGACGAGGCCGGCACGCCGTTCTGCGTCACCATCGACTACGACTCCAAGGAGAACGGCACCGTCACCGTACGCGACCGCGATACCATGGAACAGGAGCGCGTGCACAAGGACCAGTTGTCGGAGTACCTTCGGGGCAAGATCAGGAACTACAAGCGTAAGTAAGGAAGGGCAGGGCGCGTCCCGCCGCGGCGTACCGCGACGGGTCGGGCTCTACGCGAGTAGTACGGTCCTCGCGGCCAGCAGGCCGTTGCGGTCCGCGCTACTCGCTGCGATCCCTCGCGCGCTTCGGGCGTTGGCGCTATTCCTCCACTATCTGCACGGTTGAACCATCCACGCGGTACTCGATCTTTTCTGTGGCGCTCGTGCCTTCAGCGGCCTTGTCCACGACGATCCGGTACGTCTTGCCGGCAACCGCTTCGAATTCGATTGTTCGTACGAGGTCTCCCATGCAGCGATATGCCATCGGCAGGTAGTCGGTCGTGTATTCGACTATATGGTGTCCGGGTGCGATGGCTATGCTCAAGTTGCCGTAGCTGAGATCAACGAGAGGGGAGTGAATGGCTGCCAGGTCGCGGCGTATGAGGGGGGGCATGACCCCGGGGCTATTGAAGGCTACCCAGCGCGGCTCGAAGTAGCTCATGGTCGGAGACAACATGCCGTCAATCCTCAGGACGTAGGCCACGATCAAGGTACCGGACCTCTTGAACTCGAGGGTGGACTGAGGCGCGCCGGCGGCTGGCACGGGCAGGACGGGGATCGCCGCTACAGTCGAGGGAACGGTTTCGCCGCCACATTCAACTTGCCAGGAATTGTCTTTGCGCGAAATGAAATAGGTTTTGCCAGCCTCTGTCGTAAAGTCTATGCTCCGGTAATCGAGGGATTTCTTGTCGAATGGCGTCTTGTGCACGTTGTAGAACTCGAAGACATGCTCGCCAGGAAGTACGTACACCGCAAACCCGAGGCTTGCGGAATCGGAAAAGGTGGCGGCCACCGTATTCTTGGCAAGCTCCATTCGGGGTTTGCCGTCGACGCGATATAGGTAGATGTCCGGGAAGCCCGAGCCCTTGAACTGGACGGTGGACAGCTCCGTTTCGGGACGTTCGTCTCCCGCATAGGCGCGTACCGTAGGGGCAGAGAACGAGGCGCAGGCAACGAGAGTTGACACCAGCAATACGGCGACGACGACCATGATTGCAGATCTGATTTTCATGATTACCTCCATGTCGTTGCCGGAGGGCGATATGGTCGGGGTGCTTGTCAAGGCGTATGGTTCGATCCGATTTTGTTCCAGGAACGACTTTTCAAGAATGCTATTGTCGTTCCAGTGGTTTGTCAACATGGGTAAACCCGGAAGCGCCTTTCTTCAATACTGATGGAGGGCGGGGAGACTATTTCGATCATGAATTGACCGCGAATACGGAACGAAAAAAGGACTCATCGAGATGATCGAGCGGGGCTCGGTATACGACAAGCGGAACGCGACCAACACCGATGCATGCGAGCTCGGCAAGGTATTGGCCGGAGTGGGACGCGAGTACGCGAACATGGTAGATTGCATCTCGCTGCGCGAGAAGTACCTGTGACCTCACCCCGCTCGTTAGAGCAGCGTTCCTAGAAGTAGAAGTTTAGGTAGGCGCGGGTGTTTCCGCCGCCCCAGGAGGTATGGCCGTCGTTGAGGGTAACGCCGATGGCGTACTCGGCCGCGAATGAAACCTGGCTTGCGATCGCCCATTCGGTCCCGAGCTGGCCGCCGAAGGCAAAGAGGTTGGTCGTGGTACCGGTACCAGCGATCGTATGCTTGTAAATGCCTATGTCAAGAAATCCGCCCGTGTAGAGGGCGACGGGGCCCTTCTTGACAAGCGTATAGGAGAGGTTCGGCCGGATGCCGAACAAGAAATTCTGCGTGTCGCTGGCGGAGGTATCGTCGCCAGCGAGATACATGGCAAGGCCGAGGCCCATCTTGTCGGCGACGAAGTATCTGCCGCCGATGCCGTAATACCCACCCGCGGGAAGAGTGACCACGATTCCGCCTACGCCGAGGTTGCCGTTCCCGCCGATGCTGAACTGGAGTCCCATGGTCCCCTTGGAATCCATGACGGTGTTTTGCGCGGCGACCGAGACGACGAGGCTGACGACGATGATTGTTGCGAGAAGAATCTTGCGCATAGGTACTCCTGAATGAAAATGATTTTGACTCTGCAATAGCTACAATATTATAGTATACGCCTGTATTCCTGGACGGGTCAATGACAACTGATTGCCCGTCCAGGTTGTAACATCCGGTGGACCATCGTCGAGGGCGATCTCTCGAACGCGAGACAGAAAAAAAATTGACCGAATTGCCTAATCATGACAAAATCCGGCGATGAGCGAATCTCTACACGGTTGTGGATCGCTTGCCTGATCATGTGCGATCCGGACTTTCGAAAATACCGTAGACTCCTGGTTTCACCAAGCGTTCTAGGCTGAAGGGAAGAAAATGGGAGTCCGGCCTGAGCTGCCCGAGCGCCGGGCGGCCCTTCGCTAGCTGGCGATGAAAGGCCCGCGAAACTCGCTCCGCAAGGAGGATTGAATCATGAAGGAAACGCCGCTGCATACGGGAGTAAGGCTGCTCCGGGAATACATCGCAGGCACTGGACTTTGTACTGCAATTGCGCTTTTGTCTCTTCTTGCCATGGCTTGCGCCCCCGGTCACGGGGGGCTTTCCGAGAGGGAGCTTGCCGCCGCCAGGGACTGGAAGCCGACGCGATGGGCGGAGGGAAACGGGACAGCCCTTATCGTAATGGATATGCAGAAGGCCAACATGCCGATCTTCGACCAGGAACGGGTCGTTGCGGCAATACTAAGGCTTGTCGGTGCCGCTGACATGGCGGGCAGCCCCGTAGTCTGGGTTTATTCGAATGACGATGACTCGCGGCCGGGAGAGGACCAGTTTGAACTGACTTCACCCTTCGCGCCCGGTCCCGGCCATCTGAAGCTGGTCAAGGTCGGCACGAGCGCGCTCTCGGGTACGAACCTCGGTTCGATGCTCGAGGAACGCGGGGTCGGAAGACTCGTCATTTGTGGAGTGTCGAGCAATGAGTGCGTCAAGACGACAGTGGATTCTTCGTATTTCGACGGCTGGCTCACGGTTGTCGCGAAGGACGCTCACTCCGTCCCGGTCAGGGAGGGCTCTGCCGAGCCGGTCGCGAAGATGAATGCCCGATGGGCAGCTGATAAACGTGTCCAACTCCTGAAGAGCGCCGCTATCAGTTTCAACTAGGTTATATGACAGGATCAAGGCAATATATTTGCGCCAGCACCATGGTTCGTGTACTCTGTTGTTCCTTGGCCGTCATGGTGCTGCTTATCCCGCTGGCCAGCTCCGGAAAGGTAGTGCCGATGGAACCAATAACAATGACAAACGCAGGGAACGTCAGCCTCCTCAAGTCCCTGGAGATTCCCGGGTACCGGAAGGGCAGGGTAAGCCAATCCAGCCTTGCCTTCAGCCCTGATGGCACCCTCCTGGCCTGTGCGGCGGGGATCGGCCCAGGTTTCCCTGTGGGAGATGAAGACCGGCCGAATCCGTTTTCTTCTGGAAGCGCCCGCCTCGCAGAATGTCGCCTGCGCCTTCAGTCCCGATGGACGGCTCCTCGCGACTGGCGGTTTTGATATGACGGTGACTCTGTGGGATCCGTCGACGGGAAAGAAGATCGCCGTGGTCGGGAAGCACGACTCGCCAGTCTGGGAACTCGATTTCAGTCCCGACGGATGTTGTCTGGTCTCATGTTCCCTGCAGAACGACATCCGCCTTTGGGACGTCGGCGAAAGGAAAATGGCCTGGAGCCATGTCGGTGACGGGGCCTATCTGAGCGCCGTCTTCAGCCCCGATGGAAAGACCATTGCCTACGGTAGCCTGGCGGGGAAGTCTGGCCTCCTGGACGCGGTGACGGGGCGCGAGCTTGCCGTATTCGTCATGGGCATCGGGCATATCGGCGACGTCTCCTTCAGTCCCTCGGGGAAGTACCTCGCCACCGGTACCGACGACGATGTCATTCGCGTATGGGATACAGGTGACATGAAGGAAGAAGCGGTGCTGGCTGGCCATTCAGGCTTCGTCAATGGCGTCGCCTTCAGCACGAAGGGCGGGGAGCTGCTTCTTGCCTCCTCGAGCCACGACAGGACCCTACGACTCTGGGATCCTGTGTCGAAGCGATGCCTCGCGACCCTCGAAGGTCATGAGGCGGAGGTCCTCCGTGTCGCTTTCAGTCCGGACGGCACGATGCTGGCTTCGGCCGGCTGGGACGGGATGATCCGCATCTGGGGCATTCCCTGAACTGCCGCGCGGATGTCGCGACGCGATTACAGTCGCGACGCGATTACAGTCGCGACGCGATTACAGTCGCGACGCGATTACAGTCGCGACGCG